>CAZUYG010000411.1:0-4155 GCA_964624265.1 uncultured Candidatus Odyssella sp. | reverse complement strand
GTCGTGCGCGACACGGTGCCCGGATTGCGGCTGGCCGGCCGGCCGTTCGTGGCGCTGCTGCAGCTCGACGCCCGGAGCGAGCGCCTCGCGCAAGTCCTGCTGCGGTATCGCGGCGACTTTCCGATGCTCTCGGATTTCGCCGCCGTGCGCGATCTTCTCGCCGCCGAGCTGGGAGCGCCGCACGAGCGCCGCGCGGAAACGGATCGTCGCGGAAGTTTCCCCTCGTTCTGGATCGAAGCGATCTGGATGTTTCCGAGCACCGTGGTCGCCGTTGCCCTCGTCGATCCGAACGCCGATCCGTTCAGCGGGCGGCGCAAGACGCTGACCGTCCGCTATTCGCGCCGCGCGATCTAGCGCCCGCGCCGCCGCGCGCGCCGCGGCGAAATCCCGAAACAAACCTACGCAATATCCCGCGTATCAGGCCCGCCGCAGGTTCGCTACACGAACGCCCGTGGGCGAGTCGACGATATCGGAGAGCAAAAAATGTTTCGTCTATTCAAGTTTGCAGCGGGTGCGGCGCTGATCGCGATTTCGGCGTGGGCCGGTGCCGGCAGCGCCTCGGCGGACCTGCGCTATCACAATCCGCGCATCAATGGCGCCGTCGTCGATTGGTGCACGAGCTGGGCGACCAACTGCGGATGGGGCGGCGCGCATCAGTTCTGCCGGATGCGCGGCCATTCGCGCGCGACGAGCTGGAATGCCTACAATCCCGGACGCACCTGGGTCGTCGGCAGCAGCACGTTCTGCAACGGTCCTGTCTGCCGCGGCTTCAGCCAGGTCACCTGTGCCACGGCATTCCGCCCCGCGCCCGGCCCGATGCCGGGCGGCGACGTGCGCCGCTTCAGCTATCCGCGCATGAACGGCGCGATCGTGGATTGGTGCACGAGCTGGGCCTCGAATTGCGGATGGGGCGGTGCGCACCAGCTCTGCCGGCAATACGGCTTCGCGCGGGCGATGAGCTGGAACGTCTATCAGCCGGGCCGCACCTGGGTGATCGGCAGCAATCAGTTCTGCAACGGCGGCTTCTGCCGCGGCTTCAGCCAGGTCACCTGCCGGCGCTACTGAGCCGGAACGCGCTCCCGCGACGAAGGCACGCAATGCGGGCGCGCTGAACCGAGCTTTCGGCCGTCACAAATCTCCTTTAGCCTCCCGACGGGGATCGCAAAGCGTGTCCGCGAGCGGCGGATCGCGCGATACAAGGAGAGCTGAATGCTTCGTGCAGTACGAAGTGCGATCGTTGCGGCGCTGGCCGCGGCGGCGCTTGCGGCCGGTGCCGGCGCGGCGAACGCGCAGATGCGTTACGACAATCCGACGATCAACGGCGCCGTCGTCGACTGGTGCTCGACATGGGCGGCGAATTGCGGCTGGGGCGGCGCGCACCAATTGTGCCGCATGCGGGGCCACCCGCGCGCGCTCAGCTGGAACACCTATCATCCGGGCCGGACGTGGGTCGTCGGCAGCAACACCTACTGCAACGGCCCGGTGTGCCAGGGCTTCAGCCAGGTCACCTGCGCCACCGGCTATGGGCCCGGCCCCGGCCCGGGGCCCGGTCCGGGCGGAGCGCTCCAGCGCTTCAACAATCCGCAGGTGAACGGCGCGACCGTCGATTGGTGCTCGTCATGGGCGACCGATTGCGGCTGGGGCGGCGCGCACCAGCTGTGCCGGCAGTATGGCTTCGCGCGGGCGCGAAGCTGGAATACCTATCACCCCGGCCGTACCTGGGTGATCGGCAGCAGCACCTACTGCAATGGCCCCGTGTGCCAGGGTTTCAGCCAGGTCACCTGCCAGCGCTACTGATCGCATAGCGAGCGTGGGGGCCGACCGACGGCTCCCACGCAAGCGGCTTCGCCGCCATCCGCCGGGCCGCGCCAAGCGTGCGGCGCCCGCCGGCGCCACGATACGGATCATTAACCATTCCGCGAATAGGGTCCGGCTCCGAAATCGGGGCCGCGCGCCCCCCTTTGGCTGCCTGGCATGCGCAACGCCCGCCACTCTCGCAAGGTCGCACGCGCGCGCCCTCTCCGCGGCGCATGCGCATGATTGCGTTGGCGCAGCAGGGGGCGATCCGCCTTGCGCGCGCCGCGGCCGGCGCGCGGCTGCTGCCCTTCGGTGCGGCCCTCGCGTGCGGCGCGCTCGCGCTGCTGCTTCACCTCGGCGGAACGATCAATCACGACACGGCCTGGTTCCTGACGGCGACGGCCCGCTTCCTCGACGGCGCCCGCCTCTACACCGACATCGTCGAGATCAACCCGCCGCTCGCGTTCTATCTGTCGGTGCCGCCCGTCGCGGCGGCGCGCTTTCTCGGCGTCTCGTCCGTCGATGCCTTCGTCGTCTATGTCTTCGTCCTGATCGCCGGCGCGCTCGCGCTGTCGCGCGCGATCATGGTGGCGCCGGCGCAGGGCACCGAGTCGTCCCGGCGCTGGATTCTGGCGGCGGCGCTGTTCGCCATGACATTGTTGCCGGGCGCGGCCTTCGGTCAGCGCGAGCACCTCACCGTCGTGTTCGCGTTGCCCTATCTCGTCCTGATCGCGATGCGGGCGTCGGGCCATGCACCGCCGCGCCGGCTGGCCCTGCTGGCAGGCCTTGCCGGCGCGCTGGCGTTTTCGATCAAGCCGTTCTTTCTCATCGTGCCGGCCATCCTCGAGATCTACCTGCGCATCGCGTGCGGACGAGCGTGTGGGCCGTTCCGCGCGGAGACGCTGTCGCTGGGCGCTGCCACGGCCGCATACGCGCTTTCCATTCTCGTCTTCACGCCGGAATACGTGGAACTCGTCGTGCCGCTGGCCGGCTCCCTCTACGGCGCCTACGAGGCCGGGCCGGCGGCCGTGCTGCTCCGGCTCGAGACCGTGCTGCTGCCGGTTGCCGCCGTTGCGATCGTGGCGATGCGCCGCCGGCCGGAGGCACCCCGCTTCCACCAGGTTTTCCTGATCGCGGGCACCGCCTTCTTCGCGTTTTACATCGCGCAGATGAAGGGTTGGCAGTATCAGCTCTTTCCCGTCACGGCCATGCTGTTGCTGTGTGCCGGCGCATTGCTGGCCGGCGCCGCGGCATGTGCGCCGCGCGAGACAATCCGGAGCCCGCTCTTTTGGCGCGCGGCCATCGTTCCGGGGCTGCTGGCACTGATCCTGGCGATCGACCTCGGCGCGCGCGGCAACTACAGCAATGCGATGACGAGCGCGATGCTGCCGCTCGTGCGCGCGAACGCGGCGCGCGGCGGGCTGGCCGTGTTCTCGATGAACCTCAGCTGGGGCTTTCCGCTCGCGACTTACGCGGCCGCCGAATGGCCGTCGCGATTTCCGACACTCTGGCCGGTGGCCGGCGTCCTGCGCGGCCGGGCCGATCCCCGGCGCGATGCGGCCGAAGTCGACCGCCTCGAGCGCTATGTGACCGATGCCGTGATCGAGGACATGACGCGCCGGCCGCCCGCCATCGTGCTGGTCGACGTGCGTCCGGACAAGCATTACACGGGCGGCCGGCCGCTCGACTATCTCGCGTTCTTCGGCCGCGATCCGCGCTTTCAGCGCCTCTGGCGCGACTACGAGCGCGTCGAGGCGTGGCCGCAATTCCACGTCTATCTGCGCCGGCCCGCCGCGGCACGCTGACGAACCCGGCCGGCGTCAGGCCTCCGACTTGGCGGCCATCTGTTCGGCCGCGCGGATCGACTCCACGCGGATCTCTTCGGTGAGCCTCGCCGTGAGCGCCGCGAATTCCGGCGTCGGCAGATCGACCGGCAGCTCGGCCTTGATGCGCCCGGGGCGCGCGCTCATCACGACGACGCGGTTGGCCATGAAGATGGCCTCCTCGATGTCGTGCGTGACGAACAGCACCGTCTTCTTCTCCGCCTCCCAGATCGCGAGCAGCATCTCCTGCATCAGCGCGCGGGTCTGGTTGTCGAGCGCGCCGAACGGCTCGTCGAGCAGCATGATCTTCGGCTCGTTGGCGAGCGCGCGCGCCAGCGCCGTGCGCTGCTGCATGCCGCCCGAGAGCATCTTCGGATAGTGGTTCTCGAACCCGCGCAGGCCCACCTTGTCGATCCAGCCCTCGCTGATCTCGCGCTGCTTCGCCGCCGGCAGGCCGCGCTCGCGCAGGCCGAAGCAGATGTTCTCGCGCACGGTGAGCCACGGGAACAGCGTGTAGCTCTGGAACACCATGCCG
>CAZUYG010000410.1:0-4160 GCA_964624265.1 uncultured Candidatus Odyssella sp. | reverse complement strand
AGGCATGGCGCTCGCCGACGCCGCGCCGCGCTTCGCCTCCGCCGCTAGAACCGGCTTGAGCATCGGCTCCGGCAGATGCGCGGCGAAGACGCGGCCGATCGCGCTGCTTCGCAGCGGCAGGATCGAGCCGACGCGGACGTTGAGCGTGACCGGACGCGCGCTGTCTTCGAGCGCGATCACGGTGGCGCCGCGCTCGCCCCAGACGGCGAGCACGACCGTCTCGCCGATGCGGTCGCGCAAGGCCGGCAGCGCCTCGTAGCCGAGGCGCACCGGATCGAGCCGGTTGAGGCCCGCGAGCCCCGCGCTGATCGCCAGCGGACCGATACCGTAATGGCCGGCCTCCGCCTCGCGCGCGACGAGGCCCGCGCGCGCGAGGCTGATGAGATAGCGGTGCACCTTGCCGCGATGCATTCCCGTCGCCGTCGCGAGGTCGCGCAGCGCCAGGGCGCCGCCGCCTTCCGCCAGCGCCCGCAAGATGCGCGCTGCGATCTCGACCGACTGGATTCCAGGCGCCTCGCGCCCGCCGCGCCGTCCCTTGGCCGCCACCCCCGTCACCTCCCGAATCCGCGCAATCGCGCCGGTTTGACCCCGCGCTGTTACGAATAGTATGATACGTCATACATTGTGCAAAGAGCCGCCGCACGGCCAGCACGCGAACCCCGGCACGAGGAGGAACACATGCCCGACGGAAACAAGGACGCGAAGACGCAGGCGGCGCAGCAGACAGGGGACACCGGCTACGGCAACTCGCGCGTCATCACGGCCGACGAGTATTTCAAGCGCGTGCGCCAGACCTATGTGCGCGGCTGCAAATGGTCGGCCGAGGATTGGCAGAAGGTCCTCGCCGAGCTCGGCAAAGATCCGATCCGCCACGCCGAGCGGCGCTTCTGCTCGCTGATCAACGAGGACCACGGCGATCTCGCCGGCGCCTCGCCCGGCATTTTCATCGGCATCCAGCTCATCCATCCGGGCGAGGTGGTGCCGAACCACCGGCACAATTCGGTGGCGATCTATCACTATCTCCAGGGCACCGGCTTCACGACCGTCGAAGGCGTGAAATACTCCTACAAGCGCGGCGACACGATCGTGTGCCCCGCCTGGGCCTATCACAAGCACGAGGCGACCGGCGACGAAGACACGGTGATGTACGTGACGCAGGACATGCCCGACATGGCCGCGAAGCGCACGCTGTTCTTCGAGGAGCCGGAGGGCGTGCAGAATCTGCGCCACATGGTGCAGGGTACGAGCAAGTCGTGGAGCGCCACGCGCGATCCCGACGCCGAGAAGCGCTGACCGCGCCGGCCGGGCGGCTCGGGTCGCTATGAACGGCGGCATGCCGGGCGCCACCCTCGCCGCGCCTTGACCCTCGACCCCGGCGGCTTTAGGTGCAGTGCAGCATTCGAGGCACTGCCATGCCGTTACCCGCCCCCGCGCCGCGCGAGCATCTGCATACGCGCACCGTCACCTGTCAGGGTTTTCTGCGCCAGGATGGGCTGTGGGACATCGAGGGCCGCATCGTCGACGTGAAGACCTATCCGTTCGACAATGAATGGCGCGGCAAGGTCGAGGCCGGCGTCCCCGTCCACGAGATGTGGATCCGCCTCACGATCGACGACCGCATGGAGATCAAGGAGGTGGCCGCCGCCACCGACCATAGTCCGTTCCAGATTTGCCCAGACATCCTGCCGAACTTCCAGCGCCTCGTCGGCGTGCGCATCGGCCACGGCTTCACGCGCGAGGTGCGGTCGCGGCTCGGCGGCCGTCAGGGCTGCACGCACATCGTCGAGATGCTGCAGCAGGTGGCGACGGTGGCATTCCAGACCACGGTGGCCGACCGCGCGCGCGCACTGCGCAAACGGCAGAAGGCGGAAGCGACCGCGCCCGCCGAGGCAACCGCCGATCCGGGTATGACGGCGAAGACCGCGGATAAGCCGAAGCGCCCGCCGATCGTCATCGACACCTGCCATGCCTGGTCTAGCGACGGGCCGCTCGTGCAGCGCTACATGCCGGATTATTTCAGCGGCGGCCAAGCGGCCAAGCCGGGCACGGAGTGACCGGACGGCTATTCGCCCGGCGCCTTGGCGCTAAGCGCGAGCGCGTGGATCGGCTTGCCCATGAGATCGTCGAGCGCGGCATAGACGAGGCGCTGACGGTCGACGCGCGACTTGCCGGCGAATGCAGGCGCGACGATGGCGACCCGGAAATGCGTGGAAATCCCCGGCCGGTGGCCGGCATGGCCTGCATGCAAATGCGATTCGTCGGCGATGTCCAGGACCGATGGCGAAAAGGCCGCGGTAAGCTTCGCGCGGATCGTTTCGGCGACGTTCATGCTTTCCGTCCTCGATGGATTGAGCGCATCGCAGGATGTCTCGTGAGTGGCGCTTCCGTGACAAGCCGCGCGTGACAATGCGGGACGCATCATAAATCTGCGGCGTTCGTCAAGATTGCGGCGCCTCCGCGCCGCTCCCATATTGCTCCAATGCGCAAGGTGCGTCTCGACACGCTCAAGAACTACCGCGGCCCTCCGGAGGAGAAGGCCTCGCGCCGCTGCGACCATGCCGGCTGCAAGAAGGCCGGCGACTATCGCGCGCCGAAATCCCGCCGGCAGCTCAAGGACTATTACTACTTCTGCCTCGATCACGTGCAAGCCTACAACAAGGCCTGGAACTATCATGCCGGCATGAGCGCCGACGAGATCGAGCGGCACATGCACGCGGCCGTGCTCGGCGAGCGGCCGCTCTGGCCGCTCGGCGTACGCGGCAATCAGGTCTGGGGCAACAGCCAGCGCATCCGCGACCCGCTGGGCGCCCGCTTCGCGTTCTACGACGACGAAGACGGCGAGGGACACACGCGGCGCGAGCGGCCCGAAATGCCGGCGAGGCCTGCGACATTGGAGGATCAGGCCCTCGCCACTCTCGGGTTGACGGGGCCTGCCGACATCGCCACCATAAAGCAGCACTACAAGCGCTTGGTGAAGCGCTATCACCCGGACGCCAACGGTGGTGGTAACCAAGCTGCGGAAGAGCAGCTCAAGCGGATCAACGAAGCCTACGCGATTTTGAAGAAACGCATGGCTTCCTGACGCCGAGCACTTAAGTATTCGCCTCGGCGGGATTTTTGCATCGGATCCAAACCTATGGCTCAGACGACTGCCAAGACCGGCGCGGCCAACGGCCTGCCCGACATCAAGATTTCCGTGCGGCAGACCTTCGGCATCGATACCGACTGGGAAGTGCCGGCCTATAGCCAGACGGAAGAGCACGTTCCCGAAGTCGATGCGGCCTATCGCTTCGACCGCGAGACGACTCTCGCGATTCTCGCCGGCTTCGCCTACGACCGCCGCACCCTGATCCAGGGTTATCACGGCACCGGGAAATCCACGCACATCGAGCAGGTCGCCGCGCGCCTCAACTGGCCCTGCCTGCGCATCAACCTCGACTCGCACATCTCGCGCATCGACCTCGTCGGGAAAGACGCGATCGTTTTGCGCGACGGCAAGCAAGTGACCGAATTCCGCGAGGGCATTTTGCCCTGGGCGCTGCAGCGCCCCTGCGCGCTGGTGTTCGACGAATACGATGCCGGCCGCCCCGACGTGATGTTCGTGATCCAGCGCGTGCTCGAGCGGCACGGCCGCCTGACCCTGCTCGACCAGAGCCGCGTGATCCGCCCGCACCCGGCGTTCCGCCTGTTCGCCACTTCGAACACGGTGGGCCTGGGCGACACGACGGGCCTCTATCACGGCACGCAGCAGATCAACCAGGGCCAGATGGACCGCTGGAACATCGTGGTCACGCTGAACTACCTGGCGCACGACGAGGAAGTGAACGTGGTGCTGGCGCGCTGCCCTGAATACCGCACGCCGCAGGGGCAGCAGACGGTGAGCGCGATGGTGGCGCTGGCCAACCTCACACGCCGCGGATTTGCGGACGGCGATCTGTCCACGGTGATGTCGCCGCGCACGGTGGTGACGTGGGCCGAGAACGCCACGCTGTTCCACGACGTGGCGCTGGCGTTCCGCCTGACGTTCCTCAACCGCTGCGACGAAGACGAACGCGCGCTGGTAGCCGAGTACTACCAGCGCTGCATCGGACAGGACCTGCCGCAGGAGCCGTCGCCCAAGGGGCCACCGGTCCGCTGACGTGCATCCTCGCACGATGCGG
>CAZUYG010000409.1:0-4164 GCA_964624265.1 uncultured Candidatus Odyssella sp. | reverse complement strand
GCGATGGCCGATTGGATGACGGTGCCCCTGCTCTATCAGGAGCACACCGGCAAGGCGCCGCCGCGCGTGGGGCTCGCGCACCCCTCGGTGCAGCCTTACGGCCTCTACGCCTGCGCCGACGGGCAGATCGTGATCTCGGTGCAGAACGACCGCGAATGGGCGCGCTTCTGCGGCCTCGTGCTGGAAAACGCCGCGCTCGCCGGCGATCCGCGTTTCGACACGATGCCGGGGCGCGTGAAGAACCTCGAATCGCTGAATGCGATCATCGCGCCCGCTTTCGCCAAGATCCCGCGCGAGACCCTGGCGGCGAAATTGCGCAAGGCCGACATCGCCTATGGCGCGCTGAACACGGTGGCCGATCTTTCGCGCCATCCGCAGCTCCGCCGCGTCGCGCAGCCGACCGAGCGCGGCGAGGTGCCGCTCGTCGCCTCGCCGATCCGCTCCGGCCCCACGCCCGCGCGCTACAAGCCGATCCCCGCGCTCGACGAGCACGGCGCGGCGCTGCGGCGGGAATTCGCGGCGTAGCGCATCGGCGTCGTCACAGATGCGCCGAGCCGCCGTCCACGACGATGGTCTGGCCGGTGATGAACGACGCGGCGTCGGAAACGAGGAACAGAACCGCGCCGACCACGTCTTGCGGCTGCTCGCGGCGCGGGATGCATTGGCCGCGCGTGACCACGCTCCAGATCGCCTCGTCGGTGCCGGCGGAGCCCTCGGTTTCGGTGAGGCCGGGCATCACGGCGTTCACCGTGATGTTCTCGCCGCCGAGTTCGCGCGCCATCGCGCGCGTCATGCCGAGGATCGCGGCCTTCGAGGTGACGTAGTGCGTGAAGCCCGGGCGGCCGAGCGGCACGGTGCTGGACGAAACGTTGACGATGCGGCCCCAGCGGCGCTCGAGCATGTGCGGCAGCACGGCGCGCGCGCAGAGATAGGATCCGGTGACGTTCACGTCGATGAGCCGCCGCCATTCCGCCGCCGGAATCTTGTCGAAGCGCTTGCGGCCCAGCCCGGAATACAGCGCCGCGTTGTTGACGAGGATGTCGGCGGGGCCGAGCGCCGCGCGCACCTCCGCCGCCATCGCCGTTACGGCCGCTTCGTCGGCGATGTCGCCGGCCACTGCCAGGGCGCGGCCGCCGCCGCGCGCGATTTCTTGGGCGGCGCGTTCGCTCGCCGCCGCGTCCACGTCGTTCACGGCCACCGCCGCGCCGGCGGCCGCGAAGGCACGCGCATAGGCCAGGCCGAGTCCGCGGCCCGCGCCGGTAACGAGCGCGGTCTTCCCCGAAAGATCGACTTTAAGCTCCGCCTTCATTCGTCTCCTCCCTCTGCTGCACGCACTCGAGCGCGCGCGGCGGCTGCCGGCGCCCGCCGCCGCGGTGGTATCTACCCTGCAAGAACGGAGGAACCGCCATGAAGGGCTTCACGTTTCAGACGACGCGCCAGATCGTGTCGGAGCCGGGCGCCTCGGCGCAGATCGGCGCGCTGATGAAAGGGCTCGGCGCCGCGCGGGTGCTGATCGTGACCGACGCCGGCATTGTGAAGGCGAAACTGCTCGATGCGGCGCTGGCGAGCCTCGGCGCAGCAGGCATCGCGCACGAGATCTACACCGACGTCGTCGCCGATCCGCCGGAAACGATGGTTCTGGCGGCCGTGGAGGCCGGGCGGCGGTTCGGTGCCGACGGCGTGCTCGGCCTGGGCGGCGGCTCCTCGATGGATACGGCGAAGCTCGTCGCGTTCTTGCTCAAATCGGAGCAGAGGCTCGGCGAAATCTACGGCATCGGCTTCTGCAAGGGCTGGCGGCTCCCGCTCGTGCTGGCGCCGACGACGGCGGGCACCGGCTCGGAGGTGACGCCGATCTCGATCGTCACCACCGGCGCGTCGGAGAAGAAGGGCGTCGTCTCGCCGCAACTGCTGCCCGATATCGCGGTGCTCGATGCCGATCTGACGCTCGGCCTGCCCCGCCACGTCACCGCCGCCACCGGCATCGACGCGATGGTGCATGCGATCGAGGCCTTCACCAGCCGGCACAAGAAGAATCCGATGTCGGACACGCTGGCGAAGGAGGCTCTGCGCCTGCTGGCCGGCAACATCCGCACGGCGTGCTTCGACGGCGGCAACCGCGAGGCCCGCGCCGCCATGCTGCTCGGCGCGATGCTCGCCGGCATGGCCTTTACCAACGCGCCGGTGGCCGCGGTGCATGCGCTCGCCTATCCGGTTGGCGGGCATTTCCACGTGCCGCACGGGCTTTCCAACTCGCTCGTGTTGACGCACGTGATGCGGTTCAACGCACCGGCCGCGTCCGCCATGTATGCCGAGCTCGCGCCGATCGTGTTCCCGAAGATCGGCGGCGCCACCGACGCGGCCAGGGCCGATGCGATGATCGAGGGCATCGCCGCGCTGATCGCGGAGATCGGCCTCGAGACGAAGCTGGCCCAGGTGGGCATCAGCCACAATCACGTGCCGATGCTGGCCGAGGACGCGATGAAGCAGACCCGCCTGCTGGTCAACAATCCGCGCGACGTGGCATACGAAGACGCCGTGCGCATCTACGAGGCGGCGCTGTAGCGCCCCGCCGGCTTCGCGTCAGGCCAGCGTCATCCGCGCGCGGATCGCGCTCACGACCTGGTCCGACGGGCGCACGGTGGCGACGAGCAGCATGTCGCAGGCAGCGCCGGCGCCGCTTGCGAGCGGCAGCATCAGACGCGTGAACGCGAAAGCCTTGCCGTCGATCTCCGCGGCAACGTGCTGGTAGAGCGGCACCGCGCGCGCGATGGCGCCACCGATCTGCTCCACCAGATGATCGCGATACCAAGGCGGCCGGACGTCTTCGATGAACGCCCCGCGCACGATGCCGAAATCGCGGTTCTCCATATCGGAGCCGCAGAGCCGGATACGGTGGCCGCGCCGCGGCGCGGTCACGTGCTCCAGGAGCGCCGTGTGCTCGAGCGCCTTCGCGAAGCGTTCGGGCCGGAGTTCGCCGCTCGGCAGAACCGCGCGGCCGGCCGCAGCTTCGCGCCAATAGTCGCGCAGCACCGCCAGCGGCGGTTCCTGGATCGAATCGAGCGGCCGTTCGGCGGCGCTCAGTTTGCCGGTCACCATATCAACGTCCTCGCCACGGACCCCGCGGCCGAAACGATCCGGCGGGGACACGGCTGCACGCGCCGGAGCGCGAGGCTTGGCCAACACAATTTTCACGGAGAGTTTCCTCGATGGCGCGCACTCCGGCGCTTCGGCATCGCGGCCGTTTGCCATCAGCGCCGCCGCCCTCGCCGGGCGCGCGACGCTCCCCAGTTGTCCGACGCGGAGGATTATCGCCTTTTGCGGTCGTCCCGCAAGACGTTCGGCGGGTTCTACCCCCAGATCCGGCGCGCGACCTCGGCGACGAGACCGAGTTTTGTCCGCTCGTCGGCGAGCGTCACGGGATTCCCGCCGACGCTGGAGGCGAAGCCGCATTGCGGACTGACCGAGAGACGGTCCAGCGGCACGATCTTCGCCGCCGCTTCTACGCGGCGCACGAGATCGTCGGCCGCCGGGGTTTCGGGCCGTTTCGTTGAGACGAGTCCGAGGACGACGCGCTTGTCGCGCGGAATCGCCGCGAGCGGCGCGAAATCGCCGGCCCGTTCGCTGTCGTATTCGAGGAAGAACGCGTCGACCGCGGCCCGACCGAAGAGTTCGTCGGCCACCGGCGCGTAGCCGCCCGCCGCCATCCACTGCCCTTTGTAGTTGCCGCGGCAGAGATGGAGGCCGACCGTCATTCCCTTGGGCCGCCCCGCGAGCACGCCATTGATGAGATCGACGTAAAGGCGAATCAGAGCCGCCGGATCCTCGCCGCGCGCGGCGATCTGCGCGCGCACCGCGGGATCGCACAGCATCGCCAACGGCACCTCGTCGAGCTGCACGTAGGTACATCCCGCATCCGCCAGCGCGCGCAATTCGCCTCGGTAAACCTCGACGAGATCCTCGTGCAAGGCTTCGAGGCGCGGATAGACCTTGCGGTCGGCCGCCTCGGCGCCGCGATAGAACAGCATCGCCGAGGGCGTCGGCATCGTGATTTTCGGCGTATGCGCGGTGTGCGCGCGGACGAATTTGAATTCGTCGACCGTGATCCCGCCGGTCCGCCGCACCTTGCCGTGCGCGTGCGGGCACTCCCACGCGCCGTGCTCGCCC
>CAZUYG010000408.1:230-4165 GCA_964624265.1 uncultured Candidatus Odyssella sp. | reverse complement strand
GCACGATCGCGGCCGCGGCTTTCGTCTCGCCGAAATGATCGAGCATCATCGCGCCCGACCAGATCTGCCCGATCGGGTTCGCGATCTTCTTGCCGTAGATGTCGGGCGCCGAGCCGTGCACGGGCTCGAACATCGAGGGATGCGTCTTCTCGGGATTGAGATTGGCGCCGGGCGCGATGGCAATCGTGCCGGTGGTGGCCGGGCC
This sequence comes from uncultured Candidatus Odyssella sp., assembly GCA_964624265.1. Lineage (GTDB taxonomy): Bacteria > Pseudomonadota > Alphaproteobacteria > Bin65 > Bin65 > SBBV01. The sequence continues at coordinate 3,960 of CAZUYG010000408.1, read as the reverse complement.
GAGATCGGAGAGGATGTCGCCGAACAGATTGCTGCCGACCACGACGTCGAACCGCTCGGGAAAGCGCACGAAATGCGCGCAGAGGATGTCGATGTGATACACGTCGACCTTCACCTCGGGATACTCGGCCGCGATCGCTTTCACGCGCTCGTCCCAATAGGGCATCGTGTGGATGATGCCGTTGGATTTCGTCGCCGAGGTGAGGCGCTTCCTCGGGCGCGATTGCGCGAGATCGAACGCGAAGCGCAGCACGCGGTCGGTGCCGCGCTTCGTGAAGATGCTCTGCTGCATCGCCATCTCGGCCTCGGTGCCGTCATACATGCGGCCGCCGACGTTCGAGTATTCTCCCTCGCAGTTCTCGCGCACGATCCAGTAATCGATGTCGCCCGGCTTCTTGCCGGCGAGCGGGCAGGGCACGCCCTGCAGCAGGCGCACCGGGCGCAGGTTCACGTATTGCTCGAAGTGGCGCCGGATCGGGATCAGCAGGCCCCACAGCGAGACGTGGTCGGGAATACCGGGCCAGCCCACGGCGCCGAGATAGATCGCGTCGAAGCCGCGCAGCCGGTCGATGCCGTCCTTGGGCATGAACTCGCCGCTCTTGAGGAAGCGGTCGCAGCTCCAGTCGAAATGCTGCCAGTCGAGCGCGAAGCCGTGCTTGCGCGCCGCCGCCTCGAGCACTTTCTGCCCCTCGGGCACGACTTCCTTGCCGATGCCGTCGCCGGGGATGACGGCGACCTTGTACGTCTTCATTGCGTGACTCCTGGGGATTTGCGCGCGGCGGGGCGGGACAGCGCCCCGTCATCGCAATCCTTGGCCCGGGTGGCAAGGGCCGCCATTGCCGCGCTCAGAGCGCGAGCTGGTAATACTGCGCGCCTTCGAGCGGGTTGTCGTAATAGGCCGCGATCTCGACGAAGCCGAGCGCCCGATAGAGGGCCTGCGCCGCCGCCATCTCCTTGAGCGTGTCGAGGACCAGGCTGCGATAGCCGCGTTGCCGCGCTTCGTCGATCACGCGCTCGGCCAGGCGGCGGCCGAGCTTCGCCGTGCGGAAGGCGGGGCGCACATAGAGGCGCTTCATCTCGCAGACGGCTCCCGCGGCGGAGAGGGCCGTGCCGTAATCGGGCAGCGGGCGCAGTGCCACCACCCCGGCGGCCGCGCGGCCCGCGCGCGCCATCAGGATCTCGCCGCGCGGCGGCGCGTAGGCGCCGGGCAGGCTCTTCAGCTCCTCCTCGAAGCCCTGGAAGCAGAGGTCGGTGCCGAGGGATATCTGATACTCGCGAAACAGCCGGGCCACCGCGGCCAGGTCTTCTTCGCCGCGCGCCGGCGTGATCGCCAGCTCGAACGCCGCCGTGCTCACGCCTCGCCCTCCTGCAACGCATAAGTGAGATAGGTTGCCGCGCCGCGCGCGTAAACGGTGCCCTTGGCGTCTTTCACCTCCGCGTCGGCGAGGCCGATGCGGCTGCCGGCGCGGACGAGCCGGCCCTCCGCCACGAGCTCGCCGCTGTCGCGCGTGATCGGACGGAAATAGTCGACCGAGAGCGTCACGGCCGTCCCCGCGCGGCCCTTGTCCTGAACGCTCTGGATGGCCGCGCCGGTGGCGGTATCCACCAGGATCGCGGCCAGGCCGCCATGCACGCCGCCCATCGGGTTGTAGTGATAGGTCTCCGGCTTGCAGCGATAGACGGCGCGGCCGTGTGCGATCGCGACGGGTGCGTAATGTGCGCTCTTGTGGATCGGCGCGACCGGCAGCGTGCCGTCGCTCTGCGCGACCAGGAATTCGAGCCCCGTCATGCGCATCGCCGCCGCCCGCAGGATCGCGGGATCGTCCCACGAAATCTCCTTGGTTTCGTAGACCGGCGCCGGAATGTCGGGCCGCGCCTCGCCCTGCCAGGGGCCCGCCTCGGTCGGAAACACGGCGAAGCAGCCGCGCGCGCGCGCCAGCGCCTTGCCGTCGGGGCCGACCACCTCGGCTTCGGACCAGGCGACCTGTTCGCCCGCATGGACGAGCTTCGAGGCGCAGGCGATACGGCCCATCGTCGGCAGGATCGGGCGCAGGAACGACACTTCGAGCCGGATCGTGGCCGTGCCGCGGCCTTGCGGCAGCGTCGCCTGCAGCCCCACCCCGCACGCCGAATCGAGCAGGGTCGCCGCGTAGCCGCCATGCACCGTGCCGAACGGATTGAGCAGGTGCTCGCCGGTCTCGCCTTCGAAGCGGGCCGCGCCGGGATCGGCCGCGATCAGCCGGAAGCCGAGCAGGTCGTAGATCGGCGGCTGCGGCAGCGCGCCGGCCGCGATCGCGCGGAAAAAGTCGAGACCGCTTTGCCCGCGCCGCGCCACGGCGAGCGGAGCGGGATCGGCCCACCGAACGGTGCGGCGGCGTGCTTGGGCTGTAAGGTCGGGCATGGCGCAGCTTCCTTAGCGAGGAAAATCAGGCCTGCCAATTGCCCCGGGGTACGGCCGCGTTACGGGCGCCCTTCCGCTTCCGAAGGCAGCGCAAGCCTCGCTCGCAGGTCGGCCCAGAACCGATGCACCGGTTGCCGGCGGAACAGCCGGTGCCAAAACGCCGTATCCCATTCGCTCGCGAACGGGCGCGAGACGCCCGCCTCGTCGTAGATGCGTTGAACGAAATCGATGAAGCGCGCGCGTTCGCGCGTCGCGCGCGCGAGGGTCCTTTCGCGAATGTAGCCGCGGGGGATCTCCCGCGCGGCGAGCCCCGCAGCGACCTGGCCATCGGGCTGCAACAGGGGCTCTCCTTCCACGGCCGCGTGGTGGACGACCTGGGCCGGCCGGTGGCGGGCGCCGAGGTGTTCCCCCGCCGGCGTCGCACCATGGGCCAGTCGGATCTGACCATGGTGGTGGAGTCGCCGGAGCGGCAGGCCGGGACGCGCACCGATGCATCCGGCTCGTTCGAGCTGGCGGGCATGGGCACCGAGCCGGTGGATCTGGTCGCGACCCACGAGGCGCACCAGCGCGCCGAGGTCACCCAGGTCAAGCCGGGTGGCAGCGAGATCGTGCTGCGCGTGGTGCGCAACGGCGCCATCGAGGGCCGGCTCGTGGACGGCGCTGGCAACGCGGTGGCGGACGCGCAGCTCAACGTGGACACGGCCGAAGGGCCGGCCCTGATCCGCGCCGGCGGCGCCAGCGCCACGTACGACAAGGCCACGGGCAACTACCGCGTCGCCAACGTGCGGCCGGGCAAGGCCACCGTGGTGGCCGAGATCCAGGGCCGCAACCCGGTGCAGTCGGCGCCGGTGGAGGTGCCGCCGGGCGAGACGGTGAAGGGCGTCGACCTGGTGCTGCGCAGCGGCGCCACACTCCTGGCCCACGTGGCGGACCCGGCGGGCCAGCCGCTGGCCAATGCCCTGGTCGAAGTGCTGGGCAAGGGCGATGACGACGCGGTCCAGATCGACCATGGCGGCAACCGCCGTTCGATGCGCGTCCGCCGGGGCAGTCGCGGCGCCACGCTGCCGGTGCCGGGCATGGAAGGCAGCCGGGTGGTGGCTTCGGGCCGCACCACGGCCGATGGCACGGTCAAGCTGACCGGTCTCGAGGCCGGCGACGTGCAGGTGGTGGCCAGGCACAAGGACTTCGCGCCTTCGGCCCTGGCCCCGGTCACGCTGGTGGCCGAGGGCGCGGCGGAGAGCGCGCTGCGGGTGCGCAGCGGCGGCTCCATCGAAGGCAGCTGTGTCGGCGCGGACGGCGCGCTGCTGCCCGGCGAGGACGTGATCGTGCA
>CAZUYG010000408.1:0-220 GCA_964624265.1 uncultured Candidatus Odyssella sp. | reverse complement strand
GGATTGCGGCGATCCTGATTCCTGCCGGGTCCACCGCGGCCCAGGACGGCAGCGTCCGCACCGACAAGCTGGCGCCGGGCAGCTACGAGGTGCGGTTCAAGGAGCTCGGTCCCCGCGGCGGCGCGGTCAACGACGGGCCCCAGATCATGATTGCCGGACAGGCGCCCAAGCGACAGCCGTTCACCGTGGACGCGACCGTGGCCGAGGGACAGGTGAGCCG
>CAZUYG010000407.1:0-4198 GCA_964624265.1 uncultured Candidatus Odyssella sp. | reverse complement strand
TTTCGCCGAGGCCCTTGAAGCGGCTGATCTCGACTTTGCTCTTGCCCTTGAACGCAGTCTTCAGCAGCTCGTCCTTGTGCGCGTCGTCGCGTGCGTACAGCACGGTGCCGCCCTGCGCGAGCCGGTAGAGCGGCGGCATCGCGAGGTAGAGATGCTGCTCGCGGATCAGGCGCGGCATTTCGCGGTAGAAGAACGTCAGCAGCAATGACGCGATGTGCGCGCCGTCGACGTCCGCGTCGGTCATGATGATGACGCGGTCGTAGCGCAGTTTTTCGGGATCGTAGGTGGCGCCGGTGCCGCAGCCGAGCGCCTGCACGAGATCGGCGAGCTCCTGGTTCTGGCGAAGCTTGTCCGCCGTGGCGCTGGCCACGTTCAGAATCTTGCCGCGGAGCGGCAGGATCGCCTGGATCTTGCGGTCGCGCGCGGACTTGGCCGAGCCGCCGGCCGAATCGCCTTCGACGAGGAAGATTTCGGTACCGGACGCGCGGCGCTCGGAGCAATCGGCAAGTTTTCCCGGCAGGCGCAGCTTCCGCGTCGCGCTGGCGCGCGCCATCTCCTTCTCGTCGCGGCGGCGCTGGCGCTCCTCGGCCTTCTCGATCGTGTGGTCGAGCAGTTTCTTGGCCGAGAGCGGATCGCCGGTGAGCCAGTGATCGAAATGATCCTTGAGCGCGCTTTCGACGACGCGCTGCGCCTCGGGCATGCCGAGCCGTTCCTTCGTCTGGCCCTGGAATTGCGGGTTCGGAATGAACAGCGAGAGCATGATACAGGCGCCGTCCATCAGGTCTTCGGCCGTCACCTGCCCCGCTTTCTTGTTGGCGACGAGATCGCCATAGCCGCGCAGCGAGCGCGTCAGCGCGCCGCGGAACCCGGTCTCGTGGCTGCCGCCCTGCGGCGTCGGCACCGTGTTGACGTAGGAGTGGCAGAAGCCCTTCTCGTCGCCGGGCCAGGCCACGGCCCATTCGACGCGGCCTTCGCCCTCGAATTTGTGCGTGCCGGCGAACGGCTTCAGCGTGTAGGTGGGCCGGCCGCCGAGCGCTTCCTCAAGATACTGCTCGATGCCGCGCTCGAAATGGATCGTCTCGGTCTCCGGCACCGAGCCGTCGCCGGGCAGCAGTTTCGCCGCGCATTTCCAGCGCAGCTCCACGTCTTTGATCAGGTACGCCTTGGCGCGCACCATCTGATAGAGCGTCTTGGCCTTGAACGCCGCGCCCTTGCCGAAAATCTCCGGATCGGGGCTGAACGTCACCGTCGTGCCGCGCTGGCCCCGCTGGGCGGGCCCGACCTTCTTGAGCTTCGAGGTGGCCTTGCCGCGGCTGTAGGTCTGGCGGAACAGGTCGCCGTCGCGCGCCACTTCGACGATCAGCTCTTCCGCCAGCGCGTTCACGACCGAGGCGCCGACGCCGTGCAGGCCGCCCGAGGTGGTGTAGGCCTTGCCGCCGAACTTGCCGCCCGAATGCAGCGTGGTGAAGATCACCTCGAGCGCCGAGATGTTCTTGAACTTCGGATGCGGATCGACCGGGATGCCGCGGCCATTGTCGTGGACGGAGAAATATCCGTCCTCGCGCAGTTCGATCTCGATGCGCGTGGCGTGGCCGGCCACCACCTCGTCCATCGCGTTGTCGAGGATCTCGGCGCCGAGGTGATGCAGCGCGCGCTCGTCGGTGCCGCCGATATACATGCCGGGGCGGCGGCGGACGGGCTCGAGCCCCTCCAGCACCTCGATGTCGGCGGCGGTGTACTCGCCCTTCTTGCTGGGCTTGGGCGGCTCGCCGGACTTGGGCGCAATCTTCGGCACGGCAGGTTTCACAGCGGCTTGAGGCTTCGAATCGTTGGCGGGCGCCGGCGCGTTGCGCCCGGACCCGGCATTGAACAGGTCGGGCTGGTCGGCGGGTTTCGCCTTGGCGGCGGATTTCGTCTTCATCGGCAACCCGGATACGGTGGTTCGCGCAGGAGCTTATAACAATATATTGTGATTGCGGGCATTTTGCTACCCCGGAAGCCGCATGTAGCGCGGGCCACCCGCCAAGGCTAGGTTCGGCCCCGAAGATATTTCGCGAGTGCAGCAATGCCCGATCGTCCCGGCCCCACCACCCCGCAGGAAGAAGCGTCGGCGGAAACCCCGCACGGCGAGCTTTCGATCCGGACGGTGGCCATGCCCGCCGACGCCAACCCCTCCGGCGACATTTTCGGCGGCTGGCTGCTCTCGCAGATGGACGTCGCCGGCGGCATCATCGCGCACCGCATCGCGCTCGGCCGCGCGGCGACCGTGGCCGTGGATGCGATGAAGTTCCACCTGCCCGTCTTCGTCGGCGACATCCTCTGCTGCTACGCCGCGGTCTCGCGCATCGGGCGCAGCTCGATCGCCGTGCGCGTCGAGGCCTGGGCGGAGCGGCGCAATTCCACCGTGCGCGTGAAGGTGACCGAGGGCACGTTCACCTATGTTGCCATCGACGAGCAGCGCAAACCGCGGCCCGTGCCGGGGCGGCCGCGGTGAGCGAGCGGACGCGCATCCGCGCCGCGGTCGAGGGCGCCGTGGCCGCGCGCAAGGCCGCCCGCGCCTGGTCGATCGCCGTGCCGAAAGGCTGGGAGCACGAGGCCGAAGACGCGCTCGACACGTTCTTCGATCCCGACGGCTTCGGCGCGCTGCAGATCTCGTCGTTCACGAAAAGCAGCGGCGATGTCGACGAACGCGACCTCGCGGACTCGATCGAGGACATGAAGTTGGCCGGCGTTGCCCGGCGCCCCGCCGCGTTCGGCCCGTTCGCGGGCTATGCGCTGGAGCGCGAGGAAGGCGAACAGCGCGGCCAATACTGGTTCCTGCGCGCCGGCCCGGTGATGCTGTTCATTACCTATTTCTGCGACAGGCAGGATGCCGGAAAAGAGGCGCGCATCGTCGCTCAGGCGCTGTCGTCGCTGCGGCTCGCGAACCCCGCCGGCGCGTAGCGGCGGGACATTCGTCGCATGCCCTCCTCTTTGCGCCGTACCGTATTGTCGCCCGGCACTTCGCGCACCTAGTTTCGGATCTTACGCAAAGGCCCCGTTTCCATGCTGCATCTCCGTTTCGAAAACTGGTCCGTCGCATTCCCCGAGGATTGGGATCACGACATCGAGGACGACATCCTCGCGATCGCGACGCCGGCGGGCGAGAGCGTGCTGCAGATCGGCTCGATGTCGAAGGACGAAGGCGCCGTGACCGAAGACGATCTCTGGGAGTTCATGGACGACGCCGGAGTCGAAACGGATCAGATCGCGCGCGTGAAGCTCGGCGATTTCGAAGGCCTTTCCGCGAGCCTGCAGGACGACGCGAACCTCTTGCGCTACTGGGTGATGCGCTCCGGCGACGTGCTGCTGCTCGCCACGTACCGCTGCCCGCCCGGCCGCGCCGAGGCGGACATGGGCGGAATCGAAGGCGTGCTGCAGTCGCTGCGAGTCGAGCCGCCCGCGCCGCAGGGCAAGCCCCATTAGCCGCGCTCGCCCGGGCCGCGCGTCTCCGTCGGCGGCACGGCCCGGGATGCGCGCCGTTTCGAGTCGTGCCATGTTTCGGCACGGATTCGTCCGGAGGCCTGGATAGTGGCGAAGCGGCTGGATCGAAGACTCTACGAACTGCTCGAGTCGCGGCACCTGCGCGGCTGGCCCTTCGCCGTCCAGTTCGGCCTGTTCCTGCTGATCTTCGCGAACATCGTCGCCGTCGTGCTCGAAACCGTCGAGCCGCTCGCCAAGGCGCACGCGGCGCTGTTCGACTGGTTCGAGGGCATTTCGGTCTCCCTGTTCCTCGTCGAATACGTCCTGCGCCTCTATGCGTGCACGGCCGGGCCGCGCGAGCAGTTCCACCATCCGGTGCTCGGGCGCCTCCGCTTCGCGCTGACGCCGATGGCGATCGTCGACCTCGTCGCGATCCTGCCCCTGTTCTTTCTGCTGTTCACCGGCATCGACCTCGGCTCGCTGCGCCTCCTGCGCGTGCTGCGCGCGTTCAAGCTCATGCGCTACTCGCCGGCGATGGCGACGCTCGGCCGCGTGGTCTACAACGAGCGCAAGGGCCTGTTCGGCGCGTTCGTCATCCTGCTCATCCTGCTGCTGCTCTCCTCGACCGCCGCCTATTACCTCGAGCGCGAGGTCCAGCCGAAGGCGTTCGGCAGCATCCCCGACGCGATGTGGTGGGCGATGGCCGCGCTCACGACCGTCGGCTACGGCGACGTCA
>CAZUYG010000406.1:0-4201 GCA_964624265.1 uncultured Candidatus Odyssella sp. | reverse complement strand
TAGGCGCCGGGGACCGGAGGATACGCATGATGGCCAAGCGCAGATCCTGGAACGGCATACGGCGCGCGGCGGCTCTGGCGTTGATGGCAGCCGCGCTCGCGGGCTGCACGCCGCCGGCGGCGCCGCCGGCGCAGAGCGCCAGTCCCGACGAGGCGCTGCAGGGCCACGCGCAATGGTGCGGCACGAACCCGCCGTCGGGCTATTGCTCGATCGACGACAAGCGCTGACGCCACGCGCCCGGACGAACCGAATCATACGACCGGACGCGGGGCAAAGTTCCGCCGCGCGCGCGCGAAAGAAATCCGAGGATAGTTCGCGCGGCGGGCCTTGCGCTTGCCACAGTCGGCGCCGATAAGGGCGGCCTCGCATTTCGAACAGCAGAGGGCCCGGGCGCCGCCGCATCCGGGAGCACGGCGATGAAGCTGGCCCGCGTGCACGTCACCGAATTCCAGAGCGTCCGCGATTCCGGCACGTTCGAGATCGGCGACATCACCTGCCTCGTCGGCAAGAACGAGTCCGGCAAGACGGCGATTCTCCAGGCGCTCTACCGGCTGCATCCTTATATCGAGCAGCACGGCCGCTACAGCGTCACCGACGACTATCCGCGCTGGGACGTGGAGGATTACCGCCTCGCCGTGGAATCGCAACGCCGCGCGCCGGCGCGCGTGGCGCGGGCGGAGTTCGCGCTCGATGCCGACGACCGTCAGGCGGTCGAGGCGGTGGCCGGCCCGGGCGCGCTGCGCGGCGCGCATCTGGCGATCGCCAAGGGCTACGACAACGTGCTGCGGTTCGAGTGCCCGGTGGACGAAGACGCCGTGTTCCGGCACGTCGTTTCGCAGCACGCGCTGCCGCAGGAGGCGGCCGAGCAGATCGCCGGCACGGCCACGATCGCGGAGGCGCTCGAAATTCTCGCCCGCGCCGAGCCGACCGAGCCGGTGCGCAGGCTCGCCGCGATCCTGCGCGAAGTGCAGTTCCGCCGCGGCTTCGGCGCCTACATCGCCGAGGCGGTGCTGGCGCCGCGGCTGCCGCGCTTCCTGTATTTCGACGAGTATTACCAGATGCAGGGCCGCGCCAACATCGAGGCGCTGCAGACCCGCATCGCCGAAGGGCGGCTGCAGCCCAGCGATTATCCGCTGCTCGGCCTCATCAATCGCGCGCGGCTGAAGATCGAAGACCTGCTCGATCCGGCGCGCACGCGCGACTTGAAGAACCGGCTCGAGGGCGCCGGCAATCATCTGACGCGCCAGATCGTGCGCTACTGGTCGCAGAACAAGCACCTGCAGCTCCGCTTCGACGTGCGCCCGGCGCGCCGCGACGATCCCGACGGCATGCGCGCGGGCACCAATCTCTGGAGCGAGGTCTACGACGCGAAGCACATGGTCACGACCGAGCTCGGCTCGCGCTCGCGCGGGTTCGTGTGGTTCTTCTCGTTCCTCTCCTGGTACGGCGACGTGCAGCGCGAGAAGCAGAACGTCGTGATCCTGCTCGACGAGCCCGGCCTCTCGCTGCATCCGCGCGCGCAGGAGGATCTGCTGCGCTATTTCGAGGCGGAGGTGAAGGGCCACCACCAGCTCCTCTACTCGACGCACTCGCCGTTCATGGTCGATTCGAAGCGCTTCGACCGCGTGCGCATCGTTCAGGATCTCGGCATCGACACCGACGAGCCGCTCGACGCGGAAGCGGGCGGCACGCGCGTGCTCGCCGATCTCGCCGATGCCAGCGCCGACAGCCTTTCGCCGCTCGAAGGCGCGCTCGCGCACGATCTCGCGCGCTCGCTGTTCGCCGCGCCGAACACGCTCGCGGTCGAGGGCGTCGCCGATCTCATCTATCTCGAAGCGATGAGCGCGCTGCTGACCGACAAGGGCCGGCCGGGCCTTGCGAAGCAATGGACCGTCACGCCCGCGGGCGGCGCCGGCAAGCTGCCGGCCTTCGCGGCGCTCGCCTCGCTGCGCGAGAGCGTCGACCGCGGCGGACGCCAGCAGCGCGAGCAGCGCAGCCTCGCGGTGCTCATGGACCTCCAGCACGCCGACCCGCAGGCCGTGGAGAACCGCTTCAAGAAGCAGCTCCTCGCGCAGTGCCGCGTGCTCACCTTCGCAGACTTCACCTGGGGGAAGGAGGCCGACGTCGAGGACATGTTCGACGTCGATTTCTTCCTGCGGCTCGTCAACGAGGCTTACCGCCTGCAGGAAACGAGCCCGCTGCATGCGCTGAGCCTCGCGCCGGGCGGGCGCATCGTGAAGCGGCTCGAAAGCCATTTCGCGCAGCACCCGCTGCCCTACAACCAGGCCTTCCGCCGCGAACGCGCGGCGCGCCATTTCGCCGACAACCTCGCGCAGATCAGCCCCGCGATCTCGCCGGCCACCTTCGCGCGCTTCGAGACGCTGTTCGAGCAGCTCAACCGGATGATTTGAGGCCGGGCCGATAGGCTATTGATCCATCCTCGGCGCGCTCGGCAAACTGGGCGAAAACCGGAAGGGATGGAAATGACCGGGACCGCCGCGCCGAACGCCGCCACCGCCGCAATCCGCCAGCACACGCTCGGCGATTTCCTGCGCCGCACGGCGCAGCGTGTCCCAACGAAGTTGGGCATCGTGTGCGGCGACGTGCGCTGGAGCTATGCCGAGTTCGACCGCATCGTGAACCGGCTCGCGCGCGGCCTTCTCGCCGAGGGGATCGGGCCGGGCGACCGCGTCGCCATCCTCGCGCGCAATTCGCATGCGTTCGCGGCCTTACGCTTTGCGCTCGCGCGCATCGGCGCCGTGCTCGTGCCGATCAACTTCATGCTGAACGCCGACGAGTGCGCGTTCATCCTCAAGAGCGCGGGCGCCAAGGCCCTGGCGCTGGGGCCGGATTTCGTCGAGCTCGGCCGCGCCGCGGCGGCGAAGGGCACGGCTGTCGAAAAGCTGTGGTGGCTGCCGGGCGAAACGCCGGCGGCGCCGGCGCCGGGCCTCACTACGTTCGATGCGCGGCTGGCCAGCGACGACTCCGCACCCTCCGTCGCGGTCGACGCGCGCATGCTGGCGCAGATCGTCTACACCAGCGGCACCGAATCGCTGCCCAAGGGCGCGATGCTCACGCACGAGGCAGTGGCCTGGGAGTATGTGAGCTGCGTGATCGAGGGCGAAATGCGCGACAGCGACGTGATGCTGCACGCGCTGCCGCTCTATCACTGCGCGCAGCTCGACGTGTTCCTCGGCCCGGCCGTCTATCTCGGCTGCACGAACATCATCACCGGCCAGCCGCGGCCCGAAATGATCCTGCCGCTGATCGCGCGGCACCGGGTGAATTCGTTCTTCGCGCCGCCCTCGATCTGGATCGCGCTGATGCGCTCGCCGCTGTTCGAGCAGACGGATTTCTCGACGCTCGAGAAGGGCTATTACGGCGCCTCGATCATGCCGGTGGAGGTGCTGAAGGAGATGCAGCAGCGCCTGCCCAACGTGCGGCTCTGGAATTTCTACGGCCAGACCGAAATCGCGCCGCTTGCCACCGTGCTGAAGCCCGAAGATCAGTTCCGGAAGGCCGGCTCGGCCGGCAAGCCGGTGCTCAACGTCGAGACGCGTGTGGTGGACGATCAAATGAACGACGTGAACCCGGGCGAGATCGGCGAGATCGTGCACCGCTCGCCGCAGCTGCTCTCCGGCTATTTCAACGACGCCGAGAAAACCGCGGCCGCGTTCCACGGCGGCTGGTTCCACAGCGGCGATCTCGCGACGGTGGACGACGAGGGCTACATCACCGTCGTCGACCGCAAGAAGGACATGATCAAATCCGGCGGCGAAAACGTGGCGAGCCGCGAGGTGGAGGAGATGATCTACAAGCTGCCCGCCGTCTCCGAAGTCGCGGTGGTGGGCCTGCCCGATCCCTACTGGATCGAAGCCGTCACCGCCGTCGTCGTCGTGAAAGCCGGCCAGACACTCGACGAAGCCGCCGTCATCGCCCATTGCCGCCAGCACATGGCGCATTTCAAGGTGCCGAAACGCGTCGTCTTCACCGACGCGCTGCCGAAGAACCCGAGCGGGAAACTGCTGAAGCGGGAGTTGCGGACGAAGTACGAGGCGGCGAAGGCCGGGTGAGAACCGAACCGCAGGTGCACGGTCAGATCACCCGGCGATCATGAGCGGCGTCTCGAGATAACCGCTTTGCGGTTCAGGACGGCGCGGCGCGGATACGGGACGCGGAGGGGCGAGGTGCGGCAATAGCG
>CAZUYG010000405.1:0-4206 GCA_964624265.1 uncultured Candidatus Odyssella sp. | reverse complement strand
GGGCTACGACAAGGGCTATTTCATCGGCCCGTGCCTGTTCGACAACGTGAAGCCCGAAATGCGCATCTACAAGGAAGAGATCTTCGGGCCGGTGCTTTCGGTCGTGCGCACCAAGAGCTTCGAGGAAGCGTCGGCGCTCGTGAACGCGCACGAGTACGGCAACGGCGTCGCGATCTTCACGCGCGACGGCGACGCAGCGCGCGATTTCGCCTCGCGCACGCAGACCGGCATGGTCGGCGTCAACGTACCGATCCCGGTGCCGATGGCGTTCCACAGCTTCGGCGGCTGGAAGCGGTCCCTCTTCGGCGACATGTCGATGCACGGCCCCGAAGGCGTGCGCTTCTACACGCGCCTGAAGACCGTCACCGCGCGCTGGCCCACCGGCATCCGCGCCGGCGCCGAATTCATCATGCCGACGACACGGTAGCACTTTTCCTCCCCCGCTTGCGGGAGAGGTGCGCGCGAAGCGCGTGGTGGGGGTAAGTCAAAGCCGCAAAGCGCTCGACAGGCGGATTCACCCCCACCCGGCCTCCCCCGCAAGGGCGGGTGAGGAGTAAGAGGGGAACTCTCCATGCCCGCACCCACCAATCTCACCATCAACGGCGCCCGGCTGTGGGACTCGCTGATGGATCTCGCGAAAATCGGCGGCACCGCGAAGGGCGGCGTGTGCCGGCTGACCTTGACCGATCTCGACAAGCAGGCGCGCGATCTCTTCGCGGCGTGGTGCAAGGCGGCGGGGGCGACGGTCACGGTCGACCGCATCGGCAACATGTTCGCGCGGCGCGAAGGGCGCGACCCGAAGCGCGCGCCGATCATGACCGGCAGCCACATCGACACGCAGCCGACCGGCGGCAAGTTCGACGGCGCCTATGGCGTGATGGCCGGCCTCGAAGTGCTGCGCACCTTGCACGAGACCGGCATCGAGACCGAGGCGCCGATCGAGGTCGCGGTGTGGACGAACGAGGAGGGCGCCCGCTTCGCGCCGGCGATGATGGGCTCGGCGGTGTTCGCCGGCATCTTCGAGGAAGCCGAGATCAAGGCGAAGACCGACCGCGACGGCATCGCGTTCGGCGATGCGCTCGCGAAGATCGGCTATGACGGTCCGTTGCCCTGCGGCGGGCGCAGGGTGGGCGCGTTCTTCGAGTGCCACATCGAGCAGGGGCCGATCCTCGAGGCCGACCGCAAGACGATCGGCGTCGTCACCGGCGGGCAGGCGCAGCGCTGGTACGAGATCAATCTCACCGGCCAGGAAACGCACGCCGGCACGACGCCGATGGAGCGGCGGCACGATGCGCTGCTCGGCGCGGCGCGCATCATCGACACGGTGAACCGCATCGGCGTCGCGCGCATGCCTTACGCGCGCGCCACCTGCGGCGTGATCGAAGCGAAGCCGCAATCGCGCAACACGGTGCCGGGCCGCGTGTTCCTGACGGTCGAGTTCCGCCATCCCGACGAGGCGGTGCTGAAGCTGATGGACGAGGCGCTGCGCGCCGAAGCCGGGCGCATCGCCGGGGAGATCGGCCTCGCGCTCGACATCCAGGAGATCTGGCATTTCCCGGCGACGCCGTTCGATGCCGCGTGCATCGCCGCGGTCCGCGATGCCGCGCAAACGCGCGGCCTGGCGCATCGCGACATCATCAGCGGCGCCGGCCACGACGCGCTCTACATGGCGCGCGTGGCGCCCACCGCGATGATCTTCGTGCCCTGCGCCGACGGCATCAGCCACAACGAGATCGAGGCGGCCAAGCCCGACGATCTCGCCGCCGGCTGCCAGGTGCTGCTCGACGCCATGCTCCGCCGCGCCAACGCGCCGGGGTGACGTGAAGATTCACGGGAGGCGGGAAGCCGGCGAGAAGCCGGCCCTCAACCCCCGCACGTCATGCTGAGCGCCGCGCCGCTTGGCGCGGCAGCGAAGCATCTCTCGGCAGCGGGGCAATTGGCCAACGCCCACCGCACGACAACGCGTCTTTACTCTAAGAGATGCTTCGCGGCCCAAGCGGGCCGCTCGGCATGACGGGTTTGGCGTTGGCGCGCCTATTCCGGATCTCTCCGGCTCCCCGTCTCCCGCTCGCTTTCCTTCGGGTCCGCATCCTCGGCCCGGCCGCGCGACTGTTCCTTGCGGCGCCTGAGGTTCGCGCGCAGCGCTTCGGCGAGGCGCCGCTCGCGTTCGGCGCGCGCGCCGGTTTGACCAGGAGATTTGGGCTTGGGCGGAGGCGATTCGCGGTCGGTCATGGGAACGATGCTGCGACAGCGCGGCCGGACGGAACGGGGCGCCGAGGCTTGAACGCTACGGGCAGGAAAGGCATATTCCCGACCGCGCCGGCGGCTTTCCCCGCCGGCGTTACTGCCTCAACCCGTGCCGCCGTAGCGTAGTGGTAGCGCAATCCCTTGGTAAGGGATAGGTCGTCAGTTCAATTCTGACCGGCGGCACCATTTCTCCTCATCGTCAGCATCGCGCGCCGCGGGCCGTCATTTCGGCACCGCAGGCGCGGGCGCGCGCCGCACCGTGCGCGCGGGGGCGGGCGGCGCCGGCTCCTCCGCGGCGATCGGCGGGCCGCACCGCACCACGATCTGGTGACGGTTGATGTCGGGATCACTGCGCTGCTCGGCGAGCTGATAGCCCTCCGGGCACAGCACGCGCGCTTTTTCGAAGCAGGCGGCAATTCCGCCCGGAGCGCCGGAGCAATCGGCGAATTTGTGCGGCGGGTCGGGCCAGCCGTGAAACGTCGCCTGGCTCCACGGGATACAGCCGGAGAGAGCGGAAACGGCGGCGAGCGCGAGCAGGCGCGGAGACATCGAAACCTCGTCCGGAAAAATTGTCGGCGCGCACTATAGGGCGCAAACGGCGTCGGCGTCATCACCGCCGCGATCCGGCACGGCTCGCCATAAATGTTCCGTGAACGTCTTGACAACTTATTCGAGAACAAAGTATGAAAAGACTCGCCGAAAACGAGTCGCTTCCGAAGGCCCGGCGCGCCCCGCAACCGGGGCGCGGCGGTACCGCGACGGAAATCACCGGGCGGCGCGTTCTCGCTCATGTGGGCGGTGGGGCAACCCATCAGCAAGAACAGGTCCGCCAGATCGGGCCTAATCAGGAGAGCAAAGACATGCGACGCGCTTCCATCCTTCTCGCCGGCACGGCCATCGCCGTGGCGCTCGGCACCACCGCTTTCGCGCAGACCGGTCCGGGTACCAAGAGCCCCGGCGAACGCTTCCGCACGCAGTTCTTCGAGCGCCTCGATGCGAACAAGGACGGCAAGATCACGAAGGCGGAATTCGAGACCTCGCGCGCGGCCGAGTTCAAGGCGGCCGACAAGAACGGCGACGGCTTCGTCGACAGGGACGAATTCGCCGCCTATGGCGACCAGCGGCGCGCGGATTTCGCCGACCGCATGTTCGCCCGCCTCGACAAGAACAAGGACGGCAAGCTCGATGCCGCCGAACTCGCGGCCGGCCGCGGCAAGCGCGGCGACCGTGCCGAGCGCGGCGACAAAGAGGACCGCGCGGATCGCGGCGAGCGGCGCGGGCATCGTGCCGGGCGGATCAACTTCGAACGCGCCGACGCCGCGAAGAAGGGCTACCTCACGCTCGAGGACCTGACGAAGCTGCGCAGCGCGCGCGCCGAGGCGGCGCTGAAGCGCCGTTTCGAGCGGCTCGACACGAACCGCGACGGCAAGCTCACCGCCGACGAACTGCCGGCCGAGCGCAAGGACGCGATCCTGCGCGCCGACGCGAACAAGGACGGCGCCGTGACGTTCGAGGAATTCGCGGCGCGTCCGCGCCAGTTCCTCGTCCGCAGCGTCGAGGTCCAGTTCAAGGCGCTCGATGCCGACGGCGACGGAAAGCTCACCAAGGCCGAGGTCGACGCGGCGCGCGGCAAGCCGATGCTGCTGCTGATCGCCGACGCGAACAAGGACGGCGTGGTGACGAAGGAAGAGCTTGCCAAGGCGTTCGCCGCCCGCCGCGGGCAGGTGAGCGACCGGGTCTTCCAGGCGCTCGATGCCGACAAGGACGGCAAGATCAGCGCCGCCGAGTGGCAGGCGTCCGGCGAGCGGCGCTTTGCGCGCCTCGACCGCAACAAGGACGGCGCAGTGACGGCCGACGAGCTCGGCCGCCGCGGCCGCCGCGGCGAGCGCGAACGCCTCGACGGCGCGATTGCCGGTCCGCTGCGGGCGGGCCGGCCCCGGCCGAACCCCTCCGGCCGGA
>CAZUYG010000404.1:0-4208 GCA_964624265.1 uncultured Candidatus Odyssella sp. | reverse complement strand
GTCTCGTGCATCTACGGCATCGGCTCGGTCGAGGCGTATTCGGAAATGATCCTCGAGGTGAAGGCCGGGCAGAAGCTCGACCGCACCGCGTTCCTGCGCCGCCTCGTCGAACTGCAGTATTCGCGCAACGACCAGGATTTCCGCCGCGGCACGTTCCGCGCGCGCGGCGATTCGGTCGAATTGTTCCCGGCGCATCTCGAAGACCGTGCGTGGCGGCTTTCGCTGTTCGGCGACGAGGTGGAGAGCATCACCGAATTCGATCCGCTCACCGGCGAGAAAATGGCGAAGCTCGACGACATCGTGATCTTCGCGAATTCGCACTACGTCACGCCGAAGCCGACGCTGCAGCAGGCGGTGAAGCTGATCCGCATCGAGCTGAAGGAGCGGCTCGCCGAGCTCGCGGCGCAGGGAAAGCTGCTCGAAGCGCAGCGGCTCGAGCAGCGCACGACCTACGACATGGAGATGATCGAGGCCACCGGATCGTGCCACGGCATCGAGAACTATTCGCGCTATCTCACCGGCCGCAAGGCCGGCGAGCCGCCGCCGACCCTGTTCGAATATTTGCCCAAGCACGCGCTGGTGTTCGTGGACGAAAGCCACATCACCGTGCCGCAGCTCATGGGCATGTACAAAGGCGACTACGCGCGGAAATCCACGCTCGCCGAATACGGCTTTCGCCTGCCGTCCTGCGTCGACAACCGCCCGCTCAAATTCGAGGAGTGGGACGCGATGCGGCCGCAAACCGTGCTCGTCTCGGCCACGCCGGGCCCGTGGGAGCTGGAGCGTACCGGCGGCGTGTTCGTCGATCAGGTGATCCGCCCGACCGGCCTCATCGATCCGGTCGTGGAAATCCGCCCGGCCGAAACGCAGGTGGACGACCTCATCCACGAATGCAAGGCGCGCGCGGCCAAGGGCGAGCGCGTGCTGGTCACGACGCTGACCAAGCGCATGGCCGAAGACCTCACCGAATATCTGCACGAGGCCGGATTGAAGGTCCGCTACATGCACTCCGACGTCGAGACTTTGGAGCGCATCGAGATCATCCGCGATCTGCGCCTCGGCGTGTTCGACGTGCTCGTCGGCATCAACCTGCTGCGCGAAGGCCTCGACATTCCGGAATGCTCGCTCGTCGCGGTGCTCGACGCCGACAAGGAGGGCTATCTGCGCTCGCGCACCTCCCTGATCCAGACGGTCGGCCGCGCCGCGCGCAACGTCGAGGGCAAGGCGATCCTCTACGCGGAGACGATGACCGAGAGCATGAAATCGGCGATCGCCGAAACCAACCGCCGCCGCGAGAAGCAGCAGGAATATAACGCCGCCAACGGCATCACGCCCGAATCGGTCAAGAAGGGCATCGCCGACATCATGCACAGCGTCTACGAGAGCGACCACGTCACGGTCGATACCGGCGATCCCGACAGGCCGCATCTGCTCGGCCACAATCTCAAGAGCTATCTCGCCGAGCTCGAGCAGCGCATGAAAGACCACGCCGCCAATCTCGAATTTGAAGAGGCCGCGCGGCTGCGCGACGAGATGCGCCGGCTCGAGGTGGACGATCTCGGCATCTCCACGGGCAGTGACGACAAGCAGAAGATCGCGCGCGCCCGCGCGTTGCTCGAGGAGCCGAGCGCCTCCTATCGCGCCGCGCAGCAGCGGAAAAAGGCGATGCAGGAACGCGGCAGCCGTGGCGGCGGAAGAAGCAGGGGCGGGCGCAGGCCGATCCGGGGATGAGGCGCGGCATGCGCCGGTTCGCGTCGATTCAGATTGCGGTTCTCGCGATTGGGCTCGCGCCCGCGGCCGCGGAATCGCGCGGCCTGGCGGACTACGCGAATTGCGGCATCAAGCTGGGCACGAGCATCGCGCAGCTCAGGGCGGCCGAGCCAAACGCGATCTGGGACCGGCGCGAAGATCATGCGACGAAGCAGACCGTGACGGTGGCGATTCTCGGGCATGGCCGCGGCGATCGCCCGGCTGATCCGAAGCGCATGATGGAAATCCGCTTCGCCGGCCAGGCCGGTTCCGGCGCCGCCTTTCGCATCTCGTGCCGGAAGAGTCTCGTGGACGGGGAGATCGATCAGGGCGTCGACGAGATTCGCGCCATCGCCGCAAGATTCGGCCCGCCGGTCGAGGCCTACAATGGCGACCGGCCGATTCCATTCGCGGCGCCGGCGCGCTCCGGCGTCGCCTTCCCTCTCGAATACTACTGGGGCGGGACGCGCGCGGAATTTCGCGCCAACGCGAGAAAGCCGATGCTGCTGGTTCAGGTGTTCAAAGACGGAATGGATCGCGACGTGTTCGACATTCGGTTCGATCTGGCCGACGGCCGCCTGCGGCCATGACCGGATACCGACGCTTCCTTGAGCCGCGGGCGCTGCAACTATCGGGAGATTTTCGTCGCGACGGATTTCGGACGTTTTGCGGTGCAGCGTACAAAGCAGGGCGGCGGCGCCGCAGCGCGTCAATCCGCATCTCTACGAAGGGTGTCGGCAACCGCTGGCCACATCCAAAAACCGTAACACCGAACCGTGAAAATGGTGCATTATGGGTTTCTCCGCGCGGCGCCGTCGGCCGTCGTGCGGGCGCGGGATGGGGGCCGATGAAAAGGGACGGCGACTAAATGGCGACGGGTATCGTGAAGTGGTTCAACGCGACGAAGGGCTTCGGCTTCATCGCGCCCGATGGCGGCGGCAAGGACGTATTCGTGCATGTCACCGCGGTTCAACGCGCCGGACTTCAGGCCCTTTCCGAGGGCCAGCGCGTGAGCTTCGACGTCGTTGACGACCGCAAAGGCAAGAAGGCGGAAAACCTCGTCCTCGCGAAATAGCTCGCGCGGCGTAACGCCTTATACGCAATTCTACCTATCAACAGGCGAGGAGTTGCCTTCGCCTGACGCGCCGCATTCGCTCCGCGCGAACCGGCTCAGCCCCGCACATACGCCGTCATGGCTTCAACCTCCGCGAGCGTTTCGCTGAGGCGCGCCTTGACCACGTCGCCGATCGAGATGATGCCGGCCAGGCGGCCGCCCTCGATCACCGGAAGATGCCTGACGCGCCGGTCGGTCATCACCGACATGATGCGGTCCACCGTGTCGGTGGGCGCGCAGGTGATGAGCCGCTCGGCCGGCGTCATCAGATCGTGCACCGGCCGCTCGGACGCCGCTGGCCCGTGCTCGGCCAGCGCGGTCACGATATCGCGTTCCGAGACGATGCCTTCGAGCTTCGCGTGACCGCGGCGCACGACGAGGGCGCCGACGCGGCGCTCGTTCATCATGCGCGCGGCCTCGATCGCGCTCGCTTCGGGCGCGATGGCCAGCACGGCGCTGCCTTTGCTCCGGAGTATCTGGGAAACGATCATGAGCGCACCTCTCTCCGAATTGACGCGGAAGTGAAGGCGCGGCGCTAGTCGCGTCGCCAAGAACCATTATCTTAGCACGGAATGCGCGGGGGCGCATGCCCAAAGCGGAGACCGACTATGAACGAAACGGACACGAAGACCGGCAAGGTCGTGAAGAGCGACGCCGAGTGGAAGAAGCAGCTCACGCCCGAGCAGTATCACGTAACGCGCAAGCACGGGACCGAGCGCGCGTTCACCGGCAAATATTGGGACAACAAGGAGCCGGGCCTATACCGCTGCGTCTGCTGCGGCACGCCGCTGTTCGAAGCTGCCACGAAATTCGAATCCGGCACCGGCTGGCCGAGCTTCTGGGCCCCCGTCGACGGGGGCGCCGTCGCGCTGAAGGAGGATCGCAGCTTTTTCATGCGGCGCACCGAAGTGCTGTGCGCGAAATGCGACGCGCATCTCGGCCACGTGTTTCCCGACGGCCCCGAGCCGACCGGCGAGCGCTACTGCATGAACTCGGCGGCGCTCGCCTTCGAGCCGAAGAAGGACGAAAAGAAGTAGCGGCCCGTCAAGCCGCGCTCTTCTCCTTGTCGCCGTATTCGCTCATGAGCTGGTTGAGGTCCATCTCCGGCAGGCCGAAGCTGCGGACGATCGACTGCGCGAGGTGCAGGCTGGAAGCGACCGCGTCGGGCACCGCCTCGGTCGCGCCGGCGGCCGTCAGCGTCGCCGCGTGCTGCGCGTCGCGCGCCCGGGCCACGATCTTGAGGTCGGGCAGCCGCCGGCGCAGCACGCTCACGAGCCGCGTTTCGCCGGCGGGATCCCGCGCCGTGGTGAGAACGATGGCGCTGGCCCGGTCGATGCCGACGCCC
>CAZUYG010000403.1:0-4209 GCA_964624265.1 uncultured Candidatus Odyssella sp. | reverse complement strand
TCAGCTCGCGCGGTGCACCCGGCCCTCGTCGGCCGCTTCGAGCATCGCGAAGCGCACGGGCATGACGCCCCGCGTCGAAACTTTTCCGGCCGCGTCTTTCGTCACGACCATGAGCTCCTGGGCCTCGGCCGTTCCGGCCGGAAGTACCATGCGGCCGCCGGGCTTTAGCTGTTGTAGCAGCATCGGCGGGATCAATTCGGAGCCGGCGGCGACGATGATCCGGTCGAACGGCGCGTGCTCGGGCCAGCCGCGCGTGCCGTCGCCGATGCGGAGCTTCACCGAACCGTAGCCGAGCCGCGCGAGAGTGCGCTTCGCCGCCGTGCCGAGTTCCTCGACGATCTCGACGCTGAAAATTCTGTCGGCCAGCTTGGCCAAGACGGCGGCGTGGTAGCCGAGCCCTGTGCCGATTTCGAGCACCGAGTCGCCCGGCCGGGGCTCGAGCAGATCGGCCATCACGGCGGCGATGAAGGGCTGCGAGATCGTCTTGTTCCATCCGATCGGCAGCGGCTGGTCGGCATAGGCATAAGACCGGATCTCGGCCGGAACGAATTCGTGGCGCGGCACCATGGCCATGGCCCGGAGCACACGGGGGTCGAGCGTATCCTTGCCGAGATGCTCGCGCGCGAACTGCGCGTGGAGGGCGACCACCTCCACCATCACCTGCCGCAGTTCCGTATTCGGGTCCTGCTCCATGCCGCTTCACTGCCACGCAATCGCGGCAGCATTGCGGAGGGCGGCGCGGTCTTACATGCGCGCCACCGGCCGCGCCTTGGCGATCCGGTCGAATTCCTTGAGCGTTTCCAGCAGCGCCGGCAGCTCCTTGAGCCTGACCATGTTGGGGCCGTCGGAGGGCGCCTTGTCGGGGTCCTGGTGCGTCTCCATGAACACCGCGGCCACCCCGATGGCGATCGCGGCGCGCGCGAGCACCGGCACCATCTCGCGCTGGCCGCCCGACGACGTGCCCTGCCCGCCCGGCTGCTGCACCGAATGGGTGGCGTCGTAGACCACGGGATAGCCAGTCGCGGCGAGGATCGGCAGCGAGCGCATGTCCGAAACCAGCGTGTTGTAGCCGAACGAGACCCCGCGCTCGCAGACGAGGATGTTCTCGTTGCCCGTGCTGGCGATCTTGGCGACCACGTTCTTCATGTCCCAAGGCGCCAGGAACTGGCCCTTCTTCACGTTGACCGCCTTGCCCGTTTTCCCCGCCGCCACCAAGAGATCGGTCTGCCGACAGAGGAACGCGGGAATCTGCAAGACGTCCACGGCTTCGGCCGTGGGCGCGCATTGCTCGGCGGTGTGCACGTCGGTGAGCACCGGCAGGCCGCGCGTCTCGCGGACCTCCGCCAGGATCGGGAGCGACTTCTCGAGCCCGAGACCGCGATCGGCCGCGACGCTGGTGCGGTTCGCCTTGTCGAAGCTCGTCTTGTAGATGAGGTTGATGCCGAGCTTGCCGGTGATCTCCTTGAGCGCCGCCGACATCTCGAGCGCGTGCTGGCGCGATTCGAGCGCGCACGGGCCGGCGATCAGCGTGAACGGCCGGTCGTTGGCGACGGCGAAGGAGCCGATGGGAACGGTATGCATGCTGCGCTTTCGGTGTCTGCGGACTGTCCATAGTACAACACCCGGCGCGACGCCAACGGGTCGTTGCCGGGCGGGAACACCGTGACGAATCGCGCGCTCGAAAACGCGGCCGCCGAACCCACATGTCCGGCGAAAGCTCGCGCCGGGGGCGCGCCGGCCCTTGACGCAGATCAACGCACGTACCGCGGCCGGCCCGATGATGACAGAATTGTTGCGCACCCCGCGCGGCGCGAAGCGACAGGTATCTTCATGGCCTACCGTCATATGTCGGACATCGTCCGCAATCAAAATCCTTTGACCATGCCCGCCCGCACCACGGTCAAAGAAGCCTGCGCGGCCATGCGCGCCCGCCATGTCGGAGCCGTGCTCATCACGGAATCCGGCGGAAAGCTGATCGGCATCTTCACCGGCCGCGATGCCGTTTGCCGGGTTCTCGCGGAGGGAAAAGACCCCGCCGCAACCGCGCTGGCCGACGTCATGACGCCCACCCCCGATACGATGCCGCCGGGCATGAGCGCGATCGACGCGATCCGCCGCATGGAAGATTGCGGCTACCGCCACATCCCGGTGGTGGAGAGCGGCAAAGTGGTGGGCATCGTGTCGCGCGGCGACTTCAAGGGAATCGAACTCGACCGCGTCGACGAAGAGACCGGTCTCTGGGAACGCATCTGAGGGCGATGGCACAGAATTCCGGCGAGACGCCCCAGCTTCCCGCGCCCTGGCGCTGGCCGCTGCCCGGATTTGATCTCCCGGCAGCGATCGCCATGCCCGCGGCGCCCGGGGCCGACGCCATGAGTCATAGCCTCGACGCGCTCGACCGCGCGGTGCGCGCGCGGCTGGCGCGCATGACCTACGGCATCTCGCCCTATGCCGTGGCGAGCGCCTGGGGCGATTGGTGGTTCCACCTGCTGCAGGCGCCGGGCAAGCAGATTTCGCTCGCGATCAGCGCCGTCGAGGGCGCGCAAAAGCTCGCCTCTTTCGCGATGCAGGCGGCGAGCGCCGGCGAAACGAAGCCGAACGTGGATGGACGCGCGGACCCGCGCTTTGCCGACGGCAACTGGAGCCAGTGGCCCTTCAACGTGCTCGCCCAGTCGTTCCTCGCCGCGGAGCATTGGTGGGAGCAGGCGACGACGAACGTGCGCGGCATGAACCGCCATCACCGCCGCCTCGTGCCGTTCATTACGCGCCAGCGGCTCGATACCTATGCGCCGTCGAACGTGCCGGCGCTCAATCCCGACGTATGGGCGCGCACGGCCGCCGACGGCGGCGCGAATCTCGTGCGCGGCTGGAATTACCTGGTCGAGGACATGCAGCGCGCGCTGGCCCGGCAGGCGCCGCAGGAGCGCGACGGCTATCGCCTCGGCGAAAACATCGCGGCGACGCCGGGCAAGGTGATTTACCGCAACCGCCTGTTCGAGCTGATCCAGTACGCGCCGGCGACGGAGACGGTGCGGCGCGAACCCGTGCTCATCGTGCCGGCGTGGATTCAGAAGCACTACATCCTCGATCTTTCGCCGCGCAATTCGCTGGTGCGCTATCTCGTCGAGCGCGGCCACACGGTTTTCATCATGTCGTGGCACAACCCGCGCGAAGAGGACCGCGATACGCGCTTGGACGATTATCGCCGCCTCGGCGTCATGGCCGCGCTCGATGCGGTTTCGGCGGTGGTGCCGGGCGCGAAGATCCACGCCTGCGGCTATTGCCTCGGCGGCACGATCCTGGCCATCGCGGCGGCGACGATGGCGCGCGACGGCGACCACCGGCTCGCGAGCATGACCTTGCTCGCCGCGCAGACCGATTTTGCCGAGGCCGGCGAGCTCATGCTGTTCATGGACGAGAGCGAGCTCGCCTATCTCGAAGACCTGATGTGGGAGCAGGGCTATCTCGACACCGGCCAGATGGCCGGCGCGTTCCAGATCCTGCGCTCCAACGATCTCGTCTGGTCGCGCATGGTGCGGAACTACCTGATGGGCGAGCGCGAGCGTGCGACCGACCTGATGGCGTGGAACGCCGACCGCACCCGCATGCCCTATCGCATGCACTCCGAGTACTTGAACGCGCTGTTCCTCGAGAACCGCCTGTCGGCCGGCCGCTATGCGGTCGAGGGCCGCGCCATTGCGCTCAGCGACATTCGCTGCCCGATCTTCGCGGTCGGCACATCGAGCGACCACGTCGCCCCCTGGCGCTCGGTCTACAAGATCAATCTGCCCACGGACACCGAGATCACGTTCGTCCTCACCAGCGGCGGCCACAACGCCGGAATCGTGAGCGAGCCCGGCCATCCGCGCCGGCGTTATCAAATCGCGACGCGCGCCAAGGACGATCCCTACATCGATCCCGACAGCTGGGCGGCGCGCACGCCGGTCACGGACGGTTCGTGGTGGCCGGCGTGGCAGGAATGGCTCGCGTCACGCAGCGGCGGCGACGAGGCGCCGCCGCCATGCGGCGCCCCCGCCTATCCGCCGCTCGGCGCCGCGCCGGGCACCTACGTCTTCGAGAACTGATCCCGATGCGGACATGCTCCGCTCGGCCGCGAGTACGAGCAACGCCATGAGCCGACCTGCAATCACCGTCCTCGATCCCGCCGGCTACCGCCGGACGCCGTGGAAGAACGGCGGCGGCGTTACC
>CAZUYG010000402.1:0-4217 GCA_964624265.1 uncultured Candidatus Odyssella sp. | reverse complement strand
AGGATCCGGTCGCCTTGGGCGACGACGATCGACGCGCCGACGACGCCGAGCTCCTTTCGCTTCGCTTCGACCTGCGCGGCGAAGGTTTCCGTGCGCCGCTCGATCGGCGGCACGGGCGCGGTCTGCGCGAATGTCTGCGTCGCGAGGGCGACGACCACGGCCACGGTCGAGAACGGCGCCGCCGTGCTCGCGCCGCGGCGCCGGAACCCGAGCCTCGTAGGCAAGCCAGCCCGACGTCCGAACATGCGCGCCTCCGGCGAATCGCCGGAGGCCACTATCGCGGATCTTCGTTGACGACGACAGCAGCGCCGGCCGCGGACTGGAGGAATTTCAGCGCGCGGCCATGATGACCGGCCACGGCGCTCCTACCCTACTCCACTCACTCCGCCGCGACGCTCGGCGCCTTGGGCTCGTTGCCCGGCGCCGGCAGGCCCTTCCCCTCGAACCAGCGCTTGTCGCGGGCGGTGAGCGGCACGTCTTTCATCGCGTCGTAGACGTGGCGCTCGTGCAGGCGAGCGGCGGGCCGCGCCTTCGTCAAATCGAGTTCGGGCGCCATCGGGCCTTCGGTGCGCGGACCGCGCAGATGCACGGCCAGCGCCTTCAGCGGGCGCTTGAACGTGTCTTCCACCGCCGAGCCCTCGTAGCCGCAATGCACCATGCAGTTGGCGCACTTCTCGTATTTGCCGGTGCCGTAGGCGTCCCAGTCGGTCGTCTCCATCAGCTCCTTGAAGGTCTTCGTGTAGCCTTCGCCGATGAGATAGCAGGGCCGCTGCCAGCCGAACGGGTTGCGCGCCGGCATGCTCCACGGCGTGCAATGGTATTCCTGGTTGCCGGCGAGGAAATCGAGGAACAGGGAGGAGTGGTTGAGGTTCCACTTCTTGCCCTTGCCGCGCTTGAAGATGTCGCGGAACAGCTGCTTCGTCTTCTGGCGCGAGAGGAAATGCTGCTGGTCCGGCGCGCGCTCGTAGGCATAGCCGGGCGAGGCGTTGATGCCGTCGACCTTCAGCTCGTCCGTGACGAACGTGAAGAAATCCGCCATGCGCGGCACGTCGATGCCGTCGAACATCGTGGTGTTGATGTTGACGCGGAAGCCCTTGGACTTCGCCAGCTTGATCGCGGCCACGGCGATGTCGAAGCCGCCTTCCTGGCACACCATCTTGTCGTGGTGCTCGCGGTCGCCGTCGAGGTGAACCGTGAACGTCAGGTAGGGCGAAGGCTCGAACAGATCGAGCTTCTTCTCGAGGATCAGCGCATTGGTGCAGAGGCTGATGAACTTCTTGCGCTTCACCAGCTCGCGCACGATCTCGCCGATCTCCTTGTGCAGCAGCGGCTCGCCGCCGGGGATGGCCACCATCGGCGCCCCGCACTCCTCCACCGCGTCGATGCATTCCTGCACCGTCAGCCGCTTGTTGAGGATGTGGTCGGGGTAATCGATCTTGCCGCAGCCGGCGCAGGCGAGGTTGCAGCGGAACAGCGGCTCCAGCATCAGCACGAGCGGGAAGCGCTTGTTGCCCTTCACGCGCTGCTTGAGCAGGTACGCGCCGACGCGGAACTTCTGGATGAACGGAACGCCCACGGCTCGGATCCCTTCGTAACCGTTTGCGGTCAGGCCGCCGCCGGACGGAGCTGGTCCGGCAGCTTGAACTGAATGTGCTCTTCGATGCCGTGCATGATCGTGAGCTCGATCTTGCGGTAGGTGCGCAGCTTCTCGATCAGTTCGCGCACGAGCTCCTCCGGCGTGGACGCGCCGGCGGTGATGCCGACCGTCTCGACGCCGTCGAGCCATTTCGCGTCGAGCGACGAGACGTCTTCCAGCAGATAGGTGGCGACGCCCGATTCCTGCCCGATCTCGCGCAGCCGGTTCGAGTTGGAGCTGTTGCGCGCGCCCACGACGAGCAGCAGGTCCACCTGCTTCGCCAGCTCCCGAACCGCGGCCTGGCGGTTCTGCGTCGCGTAGCAGATATCCTTCACGTCGGGCCCAATGATCTTGGGAAAGCGCCGCTTCAGCGCCTCGATCACCTCGCGCGTATCGTCGACGCTGAGCGTGGTCTGCGTGACGTAGGCGAGTTTGGTGCTGTCCGGAATGGCGAGCTTCTCCACGTCGGCCGGGTCTTCGACCAGGTGAACCTTGCCCGGAATGCGGCCCATCGTGCCTTCGACTTCCGGGTGGCCCTCGTGCCCGATCAGGATCACTTCGTAGCCCTTCTCGGCGTAGCGCTGGCCTTCCTTGTGAACCTTGGCGACCAGCGGGCACGTCGCATCCAGCACCGGCAGGTCGCGCAGCTTGGCCGAGTCCTCGACCTTCTGCGAGACGCCGTGCGCGCTGAATACGGTGATGGCGCCGTCCGGAATCTCGTGCACCTCCTCGACGAAGCGGGCGCCCTTGGCCTTGAGCGTCTCGACGACGCGCTTGTTGTGCACGATCTCGTGGCGCACATAAACCGGCGGCCCGTAGAGCTCGAGCGCCTTTTCCACGATCTCGATGGCGCGTTCGACGCCGGCGCAGAAGCCGCGGGGCTGGGCGAGGATCACGCGCATGGGGGCTCGCTGCTCTGGGGTCACGGGGGCCAATAATGACAGGCCCCAAGCAGATAGCCCCCATACCGCACCGCGTCAATGCGATGCGTTATCACGAATCCGCGCAGCAAATCGTTTGGCTTCAACGATATAAGGCCGATCGGCCCGGCTCGCCCGATCCGCCTTCGGTCCCGGGGTGTGGATAGCGGCGTCGCGGCGGACGATTGACCCTAGCCCGGCGTTTGGCGAAGTTGGGCTTCCACCATGCCCGAGGTCTTCCATGCGCCTTCGCCCCGCCTTCGCCGCGCTCGCCGTGGCCTGCACCATTTCCGCTGCGCCGGCCGGCGCGCAGATCATGAGCCTCAACCACATGGTGACCGACGGCCTGCCGCACCACGAATGCATGCGCCGCGCGGCCGACACGATCCTCAACATCGGCTACCGCTCGATCGGCGCGACGAGCGAGGCGCAGTGGGGCAAGAGCCAGGACGACCTCTACACCGCGGCGGTCTACTGCCTGCGCACGCGCGACGTGGCGGTGTTCGTCGTGAATGGTCCTGCCCGCGACGTCACGAGCGCCACGATCTCGCGCCTCCTCAACGCCTGGCGCAACACGCCGTAGCCCTCGTCAGCGCAGCAGTCCGGCCCCGCGCATCCACGCCACCGCGTCTTCGAGCGCGGCGCGGCCTGGGCGCGGCGCATAGCCGAGCTCGCGGCGGGCTTTCGCCGACGAGAAATACATGCGCTTGGCGGCCATGCGCAGGCCGTCGATCGTGAAGAGCGGCTCCTTGCCGCTGATCAGGCGCGCCCAGCCTTCGACGGCGTAGGCCAGCGGATAGAGCGCGCGGCGCGGCAGGCGCACCGAGGGCGGCTTGCGCCCGGCCGCGGCGCACACGGCGGCAAGGATATCGCGGAGGCTCATGTCGTCGCCGCCGAGAATATAGCGCTCCCCGATCCGGCCCTTGTCGTGTGCGAGCAGGTGGCCCTCGGCCACGTCGTCGACGTGCACGACGTTCAGGCCGGTATCGACATAGGCCGGCATCTTGCCGAGGGCCGCGTCGCGGATCAGGCGGCCGGTGGGCGTCGGCTTGATGTCGCGCGGACCCACCGGCGTCGACGGATTGACGATGACGACAGGCGCCTTCTCGGCGGCGACGAGCTTGCGCACCGCTTCCTCGGCGAGGAATTTCGAGCGCTTGTAGTGGCCGATCATGTCGGCGAGCGAAACCGGCGTCGCCTCGTCGGAGGGCGTGCCGTCCTTGTTGATGCCGAGCACGGCGACGCTGCTGCAATAGACGATGCGGCGGACGCCCGCCTCCATCGCCGCGCGCACCAGCGCCACGCTGCCGTCCACGTTGATGCGGTAGATCTCCGCCGGACGCGGAACCCACAGGCGGTAATCGGCGGCGACGTGATACACGGCCTCGCAGCCGGCGACGGCGCGCTTCAGAGACGCCGCGTCGCCGAGATCGCCAATCGCGCGCGCGCCCGGAAGCCCGTCGATGTTGCGCGTGTCGCTATTGGGGCGATGCAGGAAGCGCACGCTCTTGCCCGCGGCGATGAGCCGCCGCGCGACGGCCGCGCCGACGACGCCGGCCGCGCCGGCGCCGAGGGCGACGCCCAGCGCCGCCCCGCTACGCGGCGCGCGCGGGGCCGCGCCCGCGCCGCGCCGCGCGCCGCTGCTCGACGAAGGCGAGCAG
>CAZUYG010000401.1:0-4221 GCA_964624265.1 uncultured Candidatus Odyssella sp. | reverse complement strand
CGCGTGAGCGCGGGAAGTTCTTCGAGCAGCTCGCGCGGCTGGTGGAAAGCACGCGGAGGCTCGATCGGAAAGAGTGACTTTGGTAGAAGCGGGTCCCCGATCCTGCGGATGTGCCGCGGCTAGAATCCGTACAGCTCCGCTTCGCGGCCCTGCGCGTCGCCGGTGGCGGGGGCTTCGGCCCAGGCGAGAATCTGGCAGCCATATTCCGTCTCGATCGTCGCGCGCGCGCCGGGCTCGAGAACGACGAAGCTGTTCGCATGCGACCGCGTGCCGTTCACGGCCACGTCGCCGCCGAGCACGTACCAGTCGGTCAGCCCCTGATGCACGATCTCGATCGCGGGCGAATGCGGGAGGATCGTCAGCGCCGCCCACCGGCGCCGGTCGCCGGTCGGCGCATAGTCGAAGATCATGCGCCGGCCGATGCCGGAAAACGCGGTCGGCACGCAGGGCAGCGGCGAGACCGGAATGTTGATGTCGGGCAGCCGCTCGGGAAACGGGTTCATCAGGCGCCCGCCCCGCGCGCCGCCCTGGATCGGGTGCGCGGCGGTGACGCCCTCGGGCGACGCGACCGGCCCCTCGAGCCGCGCGGCGAGCAGCGCGCCGGGATAGGCGATCGCGTCGTGCGTGGCGCCGGCGAGATTGATGCCGGCCATGCCCTCGCTCGCGCTGCCCTGGTAGTCGGAAAGCGAACCGGCGAGGAAATACGACAGCGCGGTGCCGAGGTGCTGGTGCAGGCCCGAGCGCGACATCGGCTCGAACGCGATCACGCCGAGATACAGCCCGGTCTCGCGCTCCTTGCGCACCGCCTTGTCCTTGACGCCGGGGCGGCCGAGCTCGCGCCATGGCATCTCGTCGAGCGCGTAGGCGTAGACGCCGCCGGTTTTTCGCGCCGCAACAATCGCGGGAGACGCGGGAGGACGCTTCGCCTTGGTGACAGCCATGGTGCGCTTGCCAATTGGTAACGATCGTTACTAGTATAGAGGCCGTTCCGCCGCGCGCGTCAAGCGCCACGCGCGGCAGGTGTTGGGGGGACCGGTGAGCGCATTCGCGGGCAAGGCCGCCATCGTGACGGGCGCGGCCGGCGGCATCGGTGCCGCCGCGGCGAAGGCGCTTGCCGCCGCCGGCGCGCGCGTGGCCCTGCTCGACCGCGACGCGGAGCGCGTGGCTGCCACGGCCGCTTCCATCGCCGGCGCCCGCGCCTACCCCGTCGACATTTCCGACAAGGCCGCCGTCGAGGGCGCGTTCGCCTCGGCCGTCCGCGAGTTCGGCGGCATCGACATTCTCGTCAACAACGCCGGCATCGAATCGGTCTGGACGATCGAGCGCATGCCCGAGGCCGATTGGGACCGCGTGCTCGACATCAACCTCAAGGGCGCGATGCTGTGCACCCAAGCCGCCGTATCGCCGATGAAAGCGCGCGGCGGCGGCGCGATCGTCAACGTGGCGTCCGTGGCCGGGAAGCGCATTTCGTTCAGCGGCGGCGCCAGCTATACGGCCTCCAAGGCCGGGCTGCTCGGCTTCACGCGCCACGCCGCGTTCGAGCTCGGCATCCACCGCATCCGCGTCAACGCCGTCTGTCCCGGCCCCACGCTCACGCCTATGATCGAACGCAATCTCGACGCCGCGCAACGGAAGGGCGTCGAGGCCATCGTCCCGCTCGGCCGCTGGGTGCGGCCGGAGGAGGTGGCGAACGCGCTCGTGTTCCTGGCCGGCGACGGCGCCGCCATGTGCACGGGCACGTCGATCGACGTCGACGGCGGCGTGCTGGTTTCGAACGGCAGCCCCTACCAGGAGTACTTCGCCCGCCGCCGCTGACGGGGGCTTCGCGCAACAGAACAACGTGGAGGAACGACCGATGAAACGCACGCTCGCCTTGCTGACCGCCGCCGCCGCTTTGGCGCTGGCGCCCGCCGCCCGCGCCGAGACGACGTTCCGCATGGCCTTCGTCGCGCCGCCGCCGGTGTGGGGGCCGATCGCCGACCGCTTCGCGCAGCACGTGGCCGAGAAGACGAAAGGCGAGATCAAGATCCAGTCGCTCGGCGGCGGGCAACTCGGCAACCTGCCGCAGAACTACGCCGGCATGAAGACCGGCCAGATCGACATGATGCTCGCCGACACCGGCACGCTTTCGCTCGCGCGCGGCGGCAAGGACTTCAACGCGCTGTTCGCGCCCTACGTCTTCCGCGACCACGCGCATTTCAAGGCGTTCATGGCGTCGAAGACCTTTCGCGACATGCTCGCCGGCGCCGAGAAGGAAGGCAGCTTCCATTATGTCGGCTACGTCTCCGACCGCACGCCGCGCCAGCTCACGACCTCCAAGACGAAGGTGATGAGCCCGGCGGACATGAAGGGGCTGAAAGTGCGCGTGCCGGAGACGCCGACGATCCTCGCCGTGTTCAAGGCCTGGGGCGCTTCGCCGACCCCGGTGGCCGCGGCCGAGCTTTATCTCGCGATGAAGCAGGGCATCGTCGACGGCCAGGACAACGGCTTCGACGCGATCGCCGGCGCCAAGTATTTCGAGGTGCAGAAATACGCGATGCGCATCGACTACATCCAGTCGGGCCTGATGGTGCTGATGGCCGCCGACAAATGGGCCAAGCTCACCCCGGCGCAGCAGAAGGCGATGACCGAGGCCGCCGCCGAAACCGAAGTGTGGGCCAGCAAGATGACCTGGGACGTGGCGGCGAAATCGATCGCGCTGCTGAAGGAAAAGGGCATGGAGATCGTCGAGCCCGATCTCGCGCCGTTCAAGAAGGCCGCCGCCGAGGCGCTCGCGTCGCTCGACGGCCAGCTCTGGTCGAAGGGCACGATCGAGAAGATCCAGGCGGTGAAATAGCTCGGACCGGCGAATCCGTCATCCTGAGGCCGCTCTCGCGGCCGAAGGATCTCTCGGCGGGGAAAGCCTGCTTCGAGAGATCCTTCGCGCGGGTCTTCGGCCCGTCGCTCGGGATGACGCTGTCGCCACGCGCACGATGCTGAATCTCCTCGACCGCGCCGTCGCCGCCGCGATCGGCCTGATCGCGGCGGCGCTGCTCGTCACCGCGTTCGGCCAGGTGATCGCGCGCTACGTGTTCGCGCGCCCGTTCACCTGGGTGCTGGAATTCGACGTGGTGCTGCTGGTGTGGCTCACGATGCTCGCCGGATATATTGGCGTGCGCCGCAACCTGCACATGGCCGTGGATTTCGTGGTGGCGAAATGGCCGCCGCGGGCGCGCCGCGCGGCCGCGCTCGCGAGCCTGCTGCTGTCCGCCGGCTTCACGGGCGTGCTGCTGTGGGCGAGCTTCCCGGTCATCGACGCGATGGAGGGCATGGAGTTCGTGGCCCTCGGCGCGGCGCAGAACTGGATGTACTGGTCGCTGCCGACGGGCGCCGCGCTGATGCTGATCGCTTTCGCGGCCGAGCTATATCGGCATGCCCGCGGCGGCGGCGGCCCGCCCGGCGGAACGCCGCAATGACCGGCCAGCTCCTCCAGCTCGCGCTTCTGCTCGGCGCATTCCTCGCATTCATGGCGTTCGGCGTGCCCGTCTTCTTCGCGATGGGCCTGTCTTCGCTCGTCTTCATTCTCGCCACCGGCGGGCAGGTGCCGCTCAACGTGCTGGCTACGTCGATGATCCAGGGCATCGACAGTTTCGCATTCCTCGCGATCCCGTTTTTCTTCCTTGCCGGCGACCTCATGAACACCGGCGGCATCACGCGCCGCCTGCTCGCCTTCGCCGCGTCGCTCGTGGGCCACGTCCGCGGCGGGCTTTCGCACGTGGCCATCCTCGGCACGATGGTGTTCTCGGGCGTCTCGGGCTCGGCGGTGGCCGACGCGTCGGCGATCGGCTCGGCGATGATCCCGGCGATGAAGAACGAGAACTATCCGCCCGCCTATGCCGCCGCCGTCGTCGCCGCCGCGGCCACGATGGGCCCGATCATTCCGCCGTCGATCGCGTTCGTCGTCTTCGCGCTCGTCACCGACGTCTCGGTCGGCCGGCTGTTCCTCGCCGGCGCCATTCCCGGCCTGCTGATGGGCGTCTATCTGCTCGTCACCGCCTGGTGGATCGCGCGGCGCCGCAATTTCCCGAAGTCGCAGCGCGCCAGCGCGCGCCAGGTCGCGCGCAGCTTCGCCGATGCGCTGCTGGCGCTGGCCATGCCCGCGATCATCATCGGCGGCATCGTCGGCGGCGCGGTGACGCCGACCGAAGCGGGCGCCCTCGCCGCCGTCTCTGCCGGCCGCGT
>CAZUYG010000400.1:0-4235 GCA_964624265.1 uncultured Candidatus Odyssella sp. | reverse complement strand
AAATAGCTGTCGGCTGCCGCCTGCGGCGGATCGAGCGTGATGTGGGCGGAAGCGGGAAGCGCAAATGCTGCGGCCACGCAAGCGGCGGCCGCGCCGAAACTCAGGCGAGACATCGTGATAGCTCCATGAACGTGTGCGTCATCACCGCTCCGGGCGGAGCGGTGCGGCAGATCAGTCGCCGGTCACACGGACAAGGGCGGGGCGCGCGCGCGCGCCCGCGGCACCGGCGGGGCGGCCGGTGCCGCGACGGTGGAGGGCGGCGGCGGCGGCGCATAGGCGAAGACGGAAACCGCCAGCACCGGCGCGGATGCCGAGAGCGACTGGCCGCCCGCCAGCAGCGCGTAGCAGACGGGACACCACGGCGTTTCGGCGGGTTCTGCGTCGGCGTGATGGCCGGCGTGCTGCCCGGCGTGGTCGGCATGATGAACGTGCGCGAAATGCACGGCCTGGCCGCGCGGCGGCATGATCGCGACCGGCGCGAGCGTTTGCAGCAGCAGCGCGAACACCGCAAAGGTGGCGCGCGCGAGCCGCCCGCGCCCGATCCATCCACCGTTTGCTCGCGCCTGCCTCATCGCCGCTCGCGCCGCCGGTCTCCGGTTGCGACCCTATCGCAGCGCCGCCTGCGGAGCCATGCGGCCGTCGCCGCAGCCTACGGATCGCGGCAGGCGAAGTTCTTCGCGTCGTCGAGGCTCCCGCTGCCGCTGTAGCGCGCGGTCTGCGGATAGGGGCAGAGCGGCCGCGTGCGCGTAACCTTGCCGGCCTCCATGCGCGCGCCCGCGATGCTCGCCGGCGCCTTGCCGCCCTCCACCCAGTTGATCAGCGGCGTCAGCGCGTCGATGCGGTCGACGCCGATGCCGCCGCGGCAATGGAACATGCCGGGCACCAGGAACAGGCGCATGAAATCCGCCGTCTGCGGGACCGTCTTCTGCACCTGCTCGTAGTAGCCGATGCCCATGTAGGGCGTGAGCGCGGTGTCCGACAGGCCGTGATACATGATCAGCTTGCCGCCGCGCGATTTGAACGCCGAAAGATCGGGGTTCGTCGCGTCGAGCAGCGCGCTGATCGTCGCGGTCTTGGCCGGGTCCTTGTCGAAGTCGAAGGTCCGCCAGTCATAGGCCGGGTTCGCCTTGCCGAAGCCCATGTAGCGGAAGAACGTCTCGCCGTATTCGAGCTGGCGCACGGGCCCCTGCTTGGCGAGCAGCCAGAAATCCCAGCCGGTGACGGGCTCCGGCCTGCCGAGGAACGAGGTGCCGGCCTTTTCGGCGCCGACCGGGACGCCGGGGAAATAGGCCTTGCCGTTGCTGACGACGCCGCCGTGGATCGCCTTGATTGCGTCGATCTCGGCGGCCGTGAAGCAGTCGGCGCCGCCGGCGCCGCTGCACTTCGGCAGATCGGCGGCGGGATCGAAAGCGCACTTGCGCGGGTCTTCGATCAGCCCGTCGGCGGCGCCGTCGATCGCGTCGCATTTCTTGTAGACGGCGTCGGCCACGCGCTCGATCTTCGCATACGAGATCGGCGCCTTTGCCAGCGCCTTCATGTTCCACAGGAACTGCACCATCGTGCCGGTGAAGTTCAGCACCGGGGCGCCGGCGATGATGCCGTCGAAATCGCCCGGATAGCGCTGCGCCGACATCAGGCCCTGGCGCCCGCCGGTCGAGCAGCCGTCCCAGTAGGAAAATGCCGCGGGCCGGTCGTAGAACGCGCGCGTCAGGCGCTTGGCGGTCTCGATCGTCGCGTGCACGGCGCGGAACGTGTAGTCGATCGTCTTCTGGAGATTGTTCTGGGCGAAGCTGGCGAGCGGCTCGGTGGCGGCGTCGTGCCCCGTGTTCGTCTGCACGGCGACGAAGCCGTGCGCGAGCGCGGCGTTCCGCTGCGCGATGCGCACCGGCGCCTCGAGGTTCTCGCCGGCGAAGCCGCCATTGCCGCGCATGTAGATGCGCCGGTTCCACTGCAGCGGCAGCGCCACTTCGAACTGGATTTCGGGCGCGATCACGCCGGTGACGCGGCAGAAGGCCGGCACGCTGCCGGCGGCGGCCACGGCGTCGGCCTTGACGATCGTCAGCTGGCCGCCGGCGAGGCGCCGCAGATCGTGACATGCGCGCTGCGCGGCGACGGTCGCCGCGCGATAGTCGATCGCGGAGCTGCCGGCATCGAGGAAGCTGTAGCCGTTCTGCGCGAGCGCGGGTGCGGCGGCAAACAAGCAAGCGGCGGCGAGGCCGCCGGCAAAAAGGCGAAGAGCCACGGGCGTTCTCCCTGATATGTGCCGGCGCTCCCGGAGGGCGCCGTTATCGGAGAGACTACGCCCGCGCCCGGCGGGCGGGAAGCACACAAACGAAAGCCCTCCCCCGCGCAAAGCGGGGGAGGGCTCGCTTGTGTCGGCCGTGCGAGGTTCGCGCGCTTACTGCTGGCGCGGCTGGCCGGGTTGGCCGGGCTGGCCGGGCGTATGGTCCCGGTGTTCCATGCGCCGCTGCATGCGTTCGCGCATCCGCTCGCGGCGATCGGCCATGCGGTCGTCGCGCATGCCGCCGGTCGGAACGAAGCGGTCGAACATCTTCTTCTGGTCATCGCTGAGCGCGGCGTAGAGCGGCTCCATCGTGGCGCGGGCGCGCTTCACGGCATCGGCGCGCGCCGTCACCGCTTTTTCGAACCAGGCGAGGCGCTCGGCCGGATTCATCTTCTGCATCGCCTCGCGGTCGGGCGCCTTGTAGGCCTCGGTCAGCTTGGCGACGTTCTCGCGCAGCGCGGCGGCGAACGCGTCCCAGGCTTTCGTCTGCGCCTCGGTGATCTTCAGCTCGGCCTTCAGGAAGGCGAGGCGGCCTTCGCTGAACTGGAATTCCTGGCCGGGCCGCATCGGCATGATGCCGAGCATCGCCGGCATGCCGCCAAAGCCGCCGCGCATTTGCATGTGGCGGTGCATGTGCATGCGGTCGTGATGATCGGCGCGGTCGCCGTGATGCATGCGGTGGCCGCGATCGCCGCGCTCCATGCGCGGGCCCTGATCGCCCGGCGGGCCGGGCGGCGTCGTCTGGGCGAAGGCGGGGGCGGAAAAGGCGGCGAAGACCAGCGCCGTGAGCGTGGCGCGGCGGATGATACGCGTGGGCATTTCAAAACCTCCGGTGGGGCAGTGTCCTCATTGCGAATAACGTACCGCCCGGCCCTTTCCGTCGCATTGCGTTGGGTCAAAATTTGGGCAGCGACGCTTGACCGGCCCGGCGCTTCTTGTATCAGTGCTGCCCTCACCGAATCCCCGTTTGCCTCAAGGAGTTGCCATGCCCGTGCGCGCGTTTGTTTTCCCCGGCCAGGGAAGCCAGGCCGTCGGCATGGGCCGCGAATTGGCTGCGGCATTTGCACCGGCGCGGCATTTGTTCGAAGAGGTCGACGACGCGCTCGCGCAGAAGCTCTCGAAGCTGATGTTCGAGGGGCCGCTCGACCAGCTCACGCTGACGGAGAACGCGCAGCCGGCGCTGATGGCGGTGAGCCTCGCGGTCGTCCGCGTGCTCGAGGCCGAGGGCAAGATGGATCTGCGCAAGGCGGCGAAGCTCGTCGCCGGCCATTCGCTCGGCGAATACTCCGCGCTGGCGGCGGCCGGTGCGTTCTCGGTCGCCGATGCGGCGCGCCTGTTGAAGACGCGCGGCCGCGCGATGCAGGAGGCGGTGCCGGTGGGCAAGGGTGCCATGTGCGCGCTCCTCGGTGCCGAATTGGCGCAGGCGCAAGAGCTGGCCAAGGCCGCGGCGCCGACGCCGGAAGGCGAGACCGAGATTTGCACGCCGGCCAACGACAATGGCGGCGGCCAGGTCGTGCTCTCCGGCCATGCGACGGCCATCGACCGCGCGATCAAGCTGGCGCCCGAGAAGGGCATCCGCCGCGCGATGAAGCTCAACGTCTCGGCGCCGTTCCACTGCGCGCTGATGCAGCCCGCCGCCGAGGTCATGGCCGAAGCGCTCGGCAAGACGCCGCCGAAAAATCCGTCCGTGCCGCTGATCGCCAACGTCACGGCCGCGCATGTCAGCGACGGCGCGACGATCAAGGATTTGCTCGTGGAGCAGGTGACGGCGATGGTGCGCTGGCGCGAATGCGTGCTGGCGATGAAGGCGATGGGCTGCGACACGCTGGTCGAGATCGGCGCCGGCAAGGTGCTGACCGGCCTCACGCCGCGCATCGACAAGGAACTCGCCGGCACCGCCGTCGGCACGCCGGCCGACGTGGAAGCCTTCATCAAGACGCTCTGACACCCG
>CAZUYG010000399.1:0-4236 GCA_964624265.1 uncultured Candidatus Odyssella sp. | reverse complement strand
AGCACGCGGCCATCGTGGATCGCGTGATCGCGCGCGACCGCGACGGCGCGCTCGCAGCGATGCGCGTCCACCTGCGCGGCCTGTTCCGGTCGGTGGACGTGCTGATGAAGCAGAACCCCGACTATTTCGCCGACAGGGCTGCCGACGCCGCGCCCGCCGCCGGCGGCTGATCGCGATGCGCATCACCGAAATCCGCACCTATCTGATGCAGGCCGGCGCGCCCTCGGACCGCGCCTGGGCCTCGGACGGCGCCGGCCATCAGACCGGCTCGCGCAATTGGCTGTTCGTCAAGGTGATGACCGACGAAGGTCTCTACGGCGTCGGCGAGTGCTCGGGCTGGCCGCGGGTCATCGAAACCGCGGTCAAGGATTTCGCGGGCATCCTCGTGGGTGAGGATCCGGCCAACATCGAGAAGCTCTGGCAGAAGATGATGGTCGCCCAGATGGCGCACGGCATGACCGGCGTCGTCGGCGCCGGCGCCATGAGCGGTATCGACATGGCGCTCTGGGACATCAAGGGCAAGGCGCTCGGCACGCCGGTGTGGAACCTGCTCGGCGGCCGGGTGCGCGACCGTGTCCGCATCTACTCGCATGCTTCTGCACCCGACGTGGCGCTTGACCTGAAGCGCCGCGGCGTCACCGCCGTCAAGACCGGCGGCGTGCGCGACCCGCTGCGCAAGGTGGCCGCGATCCGCGAGGCGGTCGGCGACGAGATCGACGTGATGGTCGACCTGCACGGGCCGCCCTGGATGACGCCCAAGGACGCGATCGTGCTCGGCCGCGCGCTCGAGCCCTATCACCTGCTGTTCCTCGAAGATCCGGTGGCGCCCGAGAACCTCGACGGGCTCGCACGCGTCGGCGATGCCGTGGCCATTCCGATCGCGGCCGGCGAGCGCGCTGCAACGATCTTCGGCTGGCGCGAGATGATCGAGCGCGAGCTCGTCGACGTGATCCAGCCCGATACCGGGCGCGCCGGCGGCCTTTCGCAGATGAAGAAGCTCGCGGGCATGGCCGAGGCGCACCACATCATGCTGGCGCCGCATTCCGGCACGCTCGGCCCGGTCGCCGAATTCGCCGCGCTGCACCTGCTCGCCGCGATTCCGAATGCGCTGATGCTCGAATGCATCCTCGACGACTGGCCGGGGCGCAATTCGGTGATCACCGCCCCGCCGGTGTTCGAGGACGGCCACTATCGCGTCCCGGACGCGCCCGGCCTCGGCGTCGACATCGTCGAGGACGCGGTGGCGCGCCATCCGAGCGTCCGCAACGTCTCGATCGCCGGCGGCGGTTACGAGCCCGGCACCGAGAAGGAATACGTGTACGTGCAGACGCGGCTGCGCCGTGCCGCCGCTTTCAAAGCCAAGAAGAACGGCCCCTAGCCGTTCCGGTCATCAACGCAAACGCGAGGAGGAAAATATCATGCGCAAATTCGGAATTTACTGCGGCGCTCTGGCGCTCGCGGCCGCCCTGCCCGCCGCCGACGCTCTGGCGAAATCGACGCTTCGCCTCGGCACCGTGCTGGCCGCCGGCGATCCGCTCGTGGTCGCCGCGCTGCAGATGAAGAAAGACGTGGAGGCCCGCACCCAGGGCGAGGTGACGATCCAGGTGTTCCCGAGCTCGCAGCTCGGCGACACGCAGAACATGATGGATCAGGCGCAGGCCGGCGCGAACGTCGGCACCTTCGTCGAAGGCTCGCGCGTGAGCCCGTTCGTGAAAGAGTTCAACGTGCTGGTGGCGCCCTACGCGTTCAAGAGCGTGAACGAGCTGGCGAAATTCGTCGACACGCCCACTTTCGCGGCCTGGAACGAGCAGCTGAAGCAGAAGACCGGCCTCACCCTGCTCTCGTTCAACTGGTATCAGGGCGCGCGGCACATGCTCACGAAGAAGCCGGTGACGACGCCGGCCGATCTCAAGGGCGTGCGCATCCGCACGATCGGCGAGCCGCTCTGGATCAAGACGATCGCGGCGATGGGCGCGGTGCCGACTCCGCTCGCCTGGGCCGAAGTGTATCCCTCGATCCAGACCGGCGTCATCGACGGCGCCGAGGCGCAGCCGGCGGCGATCCGCGGCGCCAAGCTCTACGAGGTGGTGACCCACATCACGCTCACCGAGCACATCTATCTGATGAGCGGTCTCATCGTTTCCGACAAATGGCTCCAATCGGTGCCCGAGGCCGACCGCAAGATCGTGATGGAAGAGGCCAAGCGCGCCGGCGCCATGGCGCTCAAGAACAACGTCGATCAGGCCGACACGATCTTCAAGGAGATCAGCGCCAAGGGCGTGAAGGTGACGAAGATCGACACGGCGCCGTTCCAGAAGGCCGTGCAGCCGGTCTATACCGAGCTGGGGCTGACCGACATGGTCGCCCAGGCCCGCAAGGCGATCGGGCAGTAGGCGAAGCGGAGCCCCGCGCGGCGCGATCCGCGCGGGGCTCCCGCTCCGCGGCGATCTCCCGGCAGCGCGAACGTCATGATCCGCTCCGTGTTGAACGGCCTGCGCGGCGTTGAGCGCGCGGCGGCCGGATTGCTTCTCGTCGTCATCGTGGCGCTGGTGGTCGTGGCCTCCGCCGCCCGTTACGCCGGGACGCCCGTGCTCTGGGCGCTCGAAGTCACGCAGGCGCTGTTCGTCTGGCTCTGCGTGTTCGCGGCCGACCTCACGCTGCAGCGGCTCGGCCATTTCAGCGTCGACATGGTGGCCAATCTCCTGCCGCGCGGCGCGCGCCAGGTGCTCGAAGTGTTCAACCTGCTGCTCGTCGCCGCGTTTCTCGGCGTGCTCGTCTTCTACGGCTGGCGGTTCGCGGCGTTCACCGGCATGCGCCCGCTGCCGATGACCGGCGTCACCTCCGCCGTCGCCACGGCGGCGCTGCCCGCGGGATTCGCGCTGATGCTGATCACGCTGGCGGAGCAACTCGTCGCCCGCCTCCGCGGGCACCCGCTGGTGCCGGATGCGACCGAGCCGCGCGAGGTGATGTGATGCTGTTGCTCGTCGGCATTCTGTTCGCCGTTTTCCTGATCATCAACCTGCCGGTCGCCTTCGCGCTGGCGCTGGCCGCGGCGCCGGCCTTCCTGTTCGGCGACTACATGCCGCCAAGCGTCGCCATCGAGCGCATGTATGGCGTGACGCAGTCGTTCCCGCTGCTGGCGGTGCCGTTCTTCATCCTGGGCGGCAATCTGATGAACACGACCGGCATCACCGAGCGGCTGCTGCGCTTCGCGCGGCTGCTGACCGGGTGGATGGCCGGCGGTCTCGCGCAGGTCGCGGTCGTGCTCAGCATGCTGATGGGCGGCATCTGCGGCTCGGCCGTGGCCGACGCGGCGATGGAGGCGCGCCTGCTCGGCCCGGCGATGCTGAAACGCGGCTACTCCAAGGGCTACGCCGCCTGCGCGATCGCCTTCAGCTCCGTCATCACCGCCACGATTCCGCCGAGCATCGGTCTCGTGCTGTTCGGCTTCGTCAACGAGGTTTCGGTTGGAAAATTGCTGCTCGGCGGCGTGATCCCCGGCGTGCTGATGACGGTCGTGATCATGGGCGTCACCGGCTGGCTGGCGCATAAGCACGGCTACCAGCCCGAACTGCCGCGTCGGCCGCGCTTCCG
Source organism: uncultured Candidatus Odyssella sp. (assembly GCA_964624265.1). Taxonomy (GTDB): domain Bacteria; phylum Pseudomonadota; class Alphaproteobacteria; order Bin65; family Bin65; genus SBBV01. Next base: position 642 of record CAZUYG010000399.1, on the reverse strand, counting down.
CGAGGTGGCGGCCAGCGCGCGCGAATGCTTCTGGGCGCTGATGTTTCCGGTGTTCCTGCTCGCCGGATTCCGCTTCGGCGCGTTCACGGCCACCGAAGCCGGCGCCGTCGTCGTCGTCTACGCGCTCATCGTCGGCACGGTCATCTATCGCGAGCTCACCTGGAAGAGCTTCAAGGAAGCAGTGACGCATTCGGTGCACGACACCGGCATGGTGATGCTGATCATCATCATGGCGGCGGCGCTGGGCCACGTGGTCATTCTCGAACAGGCGCCGCAGGCGTTCAGCGACCTGCTGAAGGGATTCGACAACCGCTGGGCCACGCTGTTTTTCGTGCTGTTCATCCTGTTCGTCGCCGGCATGATCATGGAGGCGACGGTCAACGTGCTGCTGCTGACGCCTCTCCTGCTGCCGGCGCTGATCGACCAGGGCTTCGACCCGGTGCATGTCGGCGTGGTCATCGTCATCCTGATCACGTTCGGCGGCAACACGCCGCCGGTGGGCGTGATCATGTACACGGTGTGCGGCATCCTGAAATGCAGCTTCGAGGAGTTCGTGAAGGCCTCGATCCCGTTCATCGTCGCGATGACGATATTCCTCGCGGCGCTCGCGCTGATTCCCGCGACGGTGCTGCTGCTGCCGAA
>CAZUYG010000398.1:0-4248 GCA_964624265.1 uncultured Candidatus Odyssella sp. | reverse complement strand
GCTGGACCACGATCAGCGACTCCTTCGCCGGGAAGCCGCCGAAATACGCGCCGATGCGCGCGGCCGAAGCGCCGAGCCATTGCGCCAGCGCCTCGCGCGCGAGCGGCAGCTGCTCGTCGAGAATGGCGACGGTGAGCGTGCCCGCGCTTCCCCGCCCCGGGCTTGGACGCGCCGCCACCGGCACGCGCAGCACTTCGATGCGGCCCATGGCCATGAACGAGATGTAGGGGAAATCCGCCGTGTCGATGCGCTCGCGATCGCCGGTGCGCGCGAGGCCCGTGACGACGGCGGCGCCTTCCGGCGCGCGAAAGCGCAAGGTGAGCGGCATCGGCCGGCGGCCGCCCTCGGGCACGAGCAGGAACGAGCGCACCCCCGCCACCACCGAGCCGCCGATGCGCTGGCCGAGCGACGGGCTGTTGGTGGAGCCGGCCAGCTCGTCGACGTCGAAGCGATAGGCCGCGCGCGCGACGCCGCCGGCGCCCGTGAGCGTCCAGGCCTCCTCTGTCTTCGCGATCGTGCTTCCGCCCGCCCCGCGCAGCTCCTTCACATGCGCGTCGGTGATGAAACGATAGGTGGAGAGCGCGAACGGCCCCTCGCCGGCGCAGACCATCGCCACGTCGAGCCTGCGCGCGTCGGCATCGGCGAGCGCGATCTCGTAGTGGCACCCGCCCGCAGGCGGCGCGATCTCCTGCGCCTGCGCGGGCGCGCCGGAGAGCGCCAGCGCGGCGAGTGCGAACCGCAATCTCATGCGCGCGACGCTAGGCGGCGATCAAGGCAAGGTCCAGGCACGTTGCGGTGATGCGACACCCCAATGGCATTGCGCGCGGCGTCACCCGCTCCGTCATCCTGAGGCCGCCCTTGCGGCAGAAGGATCTCTCAACGCCGAGACTCGCTGCAGAGAGATCCTTCGCGACCGCCCAAGCGGGCGGCCGCTCAGGATGACGGATTTGGGGATGCCGCCGCCGCTCTCACAAATCGTATTGATACGTGATCCACATCGTGCGCTTGGCGACCTGGTCGTAGAGGCCGCGGGCGCGGTAATTGTCGTCGGCGGTGAGCCAGCGGTAGAACGGCCAGCCGCGCGCCTTGCCGATGGCGGCGACCTCGTCGAGCAAGGCGCGGCCCACCTTCTTCGCGCGCCAGGCGGGATCGACGTAGAGATCGTCGAGGAACCCGGCGACGGCGCCGCGCAGCGGGCTGGCCATGTCGCGGAAATGCGCGAGGCCGATCACGCGCCCGTCGGCCGCGCGCGCGATGCGGCCTTCGCAGGGCCCGTGCTCGCCGGGCGCCGAAATCCAGGCCCAGACGCGCTCGGCAACAGCGTCGGTCATCTCGCGCTTGTAGAAGGTCGCGTAGCCTTCGTACATGCGCCGCCAGCCGGCCTTGTCGGCCGGGCCCGGCCGCACGATCGCGAATTCGCTCATCCGCCTCCCCATGCCTGCCCGGCGACCTCGATGAGGCGCGCGAGCTTCGCCCTTTGTAGCGCAGGCGTCATGGGATTGGGGAGGACGTTGAACTTCGACATCGCCGAGGAGGCGAAGCCGCATTGCGGGCAGAGGCCGAGCTGATCGGCCGGCGCGTATTTCGCCGCCTCGTCGAGCTTGCGCTTCAGCGCGTCCGCCGTCTCGACGTCGGGATTCTTCGTGCTGACGAGGCCGAGGAACACCTGCTTGCCCTTGGGCACGTGGCGCAACGGCGCGAAATCGCCGGCGCGCGGCGAATCGTATTCCATCAGATAGGCGTCGACGTTCAGCTGGTTGAACAGCTTTTCGGCGATCGGCGCGTAGCCGCCGTCGCCCATCCACAGGCCCTGCATGTTGCCGCGGCAGAGATGCAGCGCCACGCGCATGGTTTTCGGCCGCCCGATGATGGCGCGGTTGACGAGATCGATGTAGAGATCGACGAGCTTGTCGGGATCGTCGCCCTGCGCGCGCGCGATGCCGCGGTTCGTCTCGTCGCACAGCAGCGTGAGGGGCACCTCGTCGAGCTGCAGGAACGTGCAGCCGCGCGCGGCGAGATCGGCGATCTCGGCGCGGTAGATGTCGATCATGTCGTCGAAGAACGCTTCGAGCGAGGCGTAGGCCTTGCGGTCGAAGCATTCGCCGAAATGGCCGAAATGCATGTGCGACGGCGTGGGCATCGTCACCTTCGCGCGGCGATGCGTGCAGGATTTCAGGAACGCGAAATCCCCGGCGACGATCGGCTGCTTCTGCCTGAGCTTGCCGGTGGCGAACGGCGCCGGCGCCGCGGTGGAAACGCCCTGCTCGTTGCGGAACACGAGCTTGGACGGCTTGAAGCCGAAGCCGTCGACCGCCGTCAGGAACCCGCGCGACCAGCCGCCGCGCCGGAACTCGCCGTCGCTGATGAAAGCGAGGCCGATCTCTTCCTGCATGCGCACCGCATCGCGGATCGCGGCATCCTGCTCGGCCGCGAGCTTGTCCGCGGAGAGCTTGCCCTGCTCGTGCGCGAACCAGGCCTCGGTCAGCGCGGGCGGGCGCAGCAGGCTTCCGACGTGATCGACGTGCTCGGCGGCGGACATGGCGTTCCCCTCTCGGTGCGGCTTTCCCGCGACCGTAAGCGGCACCGCCGCGCCCGCCTACGGCGCGGACAGGCCATGTCCGTGCAGCGGACGGGTGTCAGGCCGGTTTCGGAACGACGTCGAGCGCGCCGAACAGCATGTTGACCGCGACGCCGTCGTCCGACAGCGGCGCGATGATGCGCTCGTAGTAGAGGAATTCGCGCTCTTTCCAGGGGGCCGAATATTCCGAGTGCATCGGGGCGCGCGTTTGCACCACCTGGAGATAGATGTCGTAGACGCGGCGCCAATTCGGGCCGTACTCGGCCTCGTTCACGGTCACGCCGGTATATTCGCCGGCGGCCCATTGCCGGATCTGGGTGCCGACGAGGCGGAACTTGAACGCCGGCGGATCGCCGGCGACATCGACGAGGAAGATGTGCGGCAGCAGGCGCGCGATCTCTTCGGGCCGGATGTCGCGGCGGCCCGGCAGCCGGTCGCCGCGGCATTTGCCGCGCCAGTATTCGTAGCTTTCCCGGACCGTACGCGTCTTGAAGGAAAACCGTTGCATGGCGGCCCCGCACGTTCCGGCTTGCACGAGCTCCGTGCCGCGCCCTTCCGCCGATGCGGCGGATGCGGCGCGCCCGGTTCCGGCGCTTACGTCTCCAGCGGCGAGGCCTTGAACGCCGGCATCGCCTCGCATTTGGCGGCCAGCGCTTCGAGCTTCGGATAGCGGCCCTGCGGCACGAGATCGGGATTGGTGCGCGCGAGGAACGTCATCGCGACGGCCGCCGTGATGTCGGCGATCGTCATGCGCGCGCCGAGGAACCAGGGCGACATCGGCAGCGCCTCGAGCGCCTGCAGCCCGCCGGTGATCTGGCTCTTGAGATGATCGTGCCACGGCGCATGCACCTTTTCGGCCGGGCGCTTCGTGCGCTCGTAGAACGCGTTCACGCCCTTGTCCATGATGCCGGTGCCGATGGCCGCGATGCGCAGGCATTCGCGCCGCTCCTTGCCCTTGGCCGGGATCAGCGCCTTTTCGGACGGCATGCCCTCCATCAGGTGATCGAGGATCGCGCCGCTTTCGATCAGCCGCTCGCCGTCGTCGAGCACCAGGATCGGCACGCGCGTGAGCGGGTTGTTGGCGCGGATCTCGCTGGCCTGCGCCTCCTGCCACGGCGTGAGATAGAGGCGCTCGTGCTTGATGCCGAGCGTATCCATGGCGATGGCGACGCGGCGCGTATAAGGCGAGAGATTGCGGCCGATCAGCTTCATGGCGCGTTTCCTGTCGTTTCCCCGGAGCGCCAAGCCTAGCAGCGCCGGCGGGGGCGGCGGAAACGGAATCGGCGCGCCCGGCGCGCGGCCACTATGCGGCGGGCGCGAGCGCGGCCGGCGCCGGGCCGCGGTCCGCGAGGGCCAGCATCGCCTCGTGCGTGCTGAGGAAGACGCGGCCGGGCGCGAGCTTCTCGAGCAGGTCGGAGCGCCGCAGCCGGTCCATGACCGGCCCCTTCACTTCGGCGAGATGCAGCGTGACGCCGCTGTCGCGCAGATGCGCGATCAGGGTTTCCAGCGTTTCGAGCGCGGCGGCGTCGATCGAGTTGACCGCGCTGGCGATGAGCACGACGTGCTTGAGTTCCTTGCGCTCGGCGACCATCGCCAGGATGCGGTCTTCGAGATCGGCGGCGTTGGGGAAATAGAGGCTTTCGTCGATGCGCACGGCGAGCACCTGCGGC
>CAZUYG010000397.1:0-4251 GCA_964624265.1 uncultured Candidatus Odyssella sp. | reverse complement strand
GCTGACGCTGTCGGGCCAGAAACGCCTCGAGCTGGCGCGCGCGGTCGCCACCGGCGGTCGGCTGCTGATGCTCGACGAGGTGATGGCGGGCCTGACGCCGGCCGAAGTGGCCGCGATGCTCGAGATCGTGCGGCGCCTGCAGCGCGAATACGGCCTCACCATCCTCATCATCGAGCACGTGATGCGCGCGCTGATGCAGCTCGCCGGGCGCATCGTGGTGCTGCATCATGGCGAGAAGATCGCCGAGGGGACTCCGGCGGCGATCGGCGCCGATCCGCGCGTGCACGAATGCTATTTCGGGGCGGCGGCATGAGCGCGCTGCTCGAAGCCGAGAACATTGTCGCGGGCTATGGAGATATCGAGATCGTGCACGGGCTGGGCTTCGCCGCCGCCGAAGGCGAGGTGACGGCGCTCGTGGGCGCGAACGGCGCCGGCAAGACGACCTTGATGCGCGCGCTGGCCGGCGTGCTGCCGCTCTCCGCCGGCACGCTGCGCTTCGCGGGGCGCGACATTGGCGCCGCGCGCGCGCATGTCCGCGTCGAGGCGGGCATCGTGCTGGTGCCGGAAGGGCGGCTGATCTTCCCGCATATGAGCGTGGCGGAGAATCTGCGCATCGGCGCGATCAATCCCCGCGCGCGGCGCGAGACGGCGCGCACCGCCGAGGAAGTCTACGCGCTGTTCCCGCGCCTCGCCGAGCGGCGGCACCAGCTCGGCGGCACGCTGTCGGGCGGCGAACAGCAGATGCTGGCGCTGGGCCGCGGCCTCATGGCGAAGCCGAAGCTGCTGTTGCTCGACGAGCCGACCCTGGGCCTGGCGCCGATCATGGCCAAGCTCATCTTCACGACGATCGAGCGGCTCAGCGAAAGCGGCCTCACGATCGTGATCGCCGAGCAGGATGTCGGCCAGACGCTGGCCATCGCCGACCGCGCCTATGTGATCGAGAACGGCCGCATGGCGCTCTCGGGCCCGGGCGCCGCGCTGCTCGACGACCCGCGCGTGAAAGCGGCATATCTTGGCCTTTGAGCGAACAAGAGCGCGGTGGAGCCTCGATGAAAAAGACCGATGAAAGCCTCGAACGCCTGACGGCGCGCGAAGCCGCGCGGCGCATTGCGGCCGGCGAGCTCACTTCGGAAGCCCTGGTGGCCGCGTGCCTCGCCCGCATCGCGGCGCGCGAGAGCGACGTCGGCGCGTGGACCTATCTCGACCCCGCGGCGGCGCTGGCGCAGGCGCGCGCCGCCGATTCCGCGCCCGCGCGCGGGCCGCTGCACGGCGTGCCGGTCGGCATCAAGGACCTCATCGACACGGCCGACATGCCGACGGCCTATGGCTCGCCGATCTACGAAGGCAACCGCCCGGCGGCCGACGCCGCGCCGGTGGCGCTGCTGCGCGAAGCCGGCGCCGTGATCCTCGGCAAGACCGTGACGACCGAATTCGCGGCGGTGACGCCGGGCAAGACCAAAAATCCGCGCAACCTCGCGCACACGCCGGGCGGCTCCTCGTCGGGTTCGGCGGCGGCGGTGGCGGACGACATGGTGCCGGCGGCGCTCGGCACGCAGACCGTGGGCTCGACGATCCGCCCCGCCTCGTATTGCGGCGCCGTCGGCTTCAAGCCGACCTATCAGGCGCTCAGCATCGCCGGCGTGAAGCCGCAGGCCGAATCGCTCGACACGCTCGGCATCATCACGCGATCCGTCGACGACGCGCGGCTGCTGCACGCCGTGCTGAGCGCCGGCCCCGTTCCGGCCGCCGCCCCCGCGCCGCAAACGCCGCCGCGCCTCGCCTTCTGCCGCACCGCGCATTGGGCCAAGGCCGAACCCGCCACGATCGCCGCGATGGAAGCGGCGCAGCGCAAGCTGCGCGCGGCCGGCGCGTGGATCGAGGAGGTGGAGCTGGCGCCGCGCTTCGCCGAGGCGCTCGACGCGCAATGGCTGATCCTGCGCTTCGAATTCGCGCGCGCGCTGTCGTTCGAGCGCACCCAGCGCCGCGAGCAGCTGAGCGACCGCCTGCGCGCCCTGGTCGACGACGGGATCAAGATCGCGCCCGCCGCGCACGCCGCGGCGCTGGCGCTCGCGCACGCCTGCCGTGCCGAAATCGCCGGGGTGTTCGAGCGCTTCGAGGCGATTCTCACGCCCGCCGCCGGCGGCGAAGCGCCCGAGGGCCTGTTCGGCCCGAGCGACATGCTGTTCCAGCGCCTGTGGACGCTGCTGCACCTGCCCGCGATCACATTGCCCGGCATGACCGGGCCGCGCGGCCTTCCGGTCGGCACCCAGTTCGTCGGCCCGCATGGCGGCGACGAGAAATTGTTCGACGTCGCGCGCTGGGCGGAGCCCGTGCTCGGCGGCGACTGAGGCCGGTTCAGATCTCGGGCGCGGCGGCTTTGATCTCGGCGGCGAGATAGGGATTCCAGGTGGCCGCCGTCGCCGACTGCACGGCGCAGGCACCCGCCTCGAGGAACGCGCGCGCATCGGCGGCCGAGGTGACGCCGCCGACGCCGATCACCTCGAGCGGCAGCCCGCGGCGGCGGATGTGCGCGGCGGCATCGGCCACGGCGCGCAGCGCGATCGCCTTGATCGCGCCGCCGGTGACGCCGGCGCGCTCGCGCCCCGCGCCGAAGGCCGGCGCGCCGGCGCCGTCCACGATACGCCGGCTCGGCGCGTTGATCATCACGACGCCGTCGGCCGCGCCCGCGACGCTGTCGAGGAATGAGGCCATCTGCGCGCGGTCCGCGATGTCGCCGATCTTGAGCAGCAGCGGGCGCCCGCCCGAGGCCGCCTTCGTCGCGCGCGCGATCTCGGCCGAGAGCTTCGTGTCGAGATACACCTCGCCCTCGCGCCGCGCGACGTTGGGGCACGAGAGATTGACCTCCACCAGATCGGCGCCCTCGGCGACGACGACTTGCGCCAGCGCCGCGTAATCGGCGACGAAATCGGCCTCGCCCAGGCCCGGGCGCGCGGTGCCGACCACCGACACGATGAGAACCTGGCCCGCGCCGAGCGCGCAGCGCGCCGCCGCGATGTCGGGCTTCCACACTTCGGGCGCCACCGAGGGAATGCCGAACGACCCGCCGGCGGTGGCGATGCGCGGATCGGCCGGCGGCCGCGCCGCGAGCACGAGCGGCGTTTCGCGATCGGAAAGCCCGGCCGCGACCGAGCGCTCGTCGAGGAACAGCCAATTGGGCGGCGCGTGGCAGAGCCGCGCCTGACTGCGCACGGTCTTGTAGGTGAGGATGTCGAAGCCGAGCCGGGCATAGGTGCCCATCCAGCGGCTGTTGACGAGGACGCTGGCCGGCACGCCGAAGCGCGAGCGCACCGGGAGGCCGAAGAACTCCTTCATCGGCGTCTCGGGCACCGCCGGCCACGGCCCCGCGAAATCCGGGCCGTTCGCGTGATTCCATTCGAAGCTGCGGTCCGTGCGGTAGGTCGGATGCGGGGACGCGTCGAGCGTGCGGGCGAGCGCTTCGGCCATGACGGAATCCAATACTGAACCGCGTTCAGGGTAGGCGCGCGGCGGCGCCGCGGTCAAGCGCACATCGCGCAGGCCTCACCGGGGCGGACGGCGCGCGTGGTGCCCGGTGATCTGCTGGAACGCGTCTCCAAACGCGAACAGCGCCGGCTCGCCCAGCGGCCGGGCAACCAACTGCACGCCGAGCGGCAGCGCTTCGCGCGAATAGCCGGCCGGCAGCGCCAGCGCCGGCAGGCCGAGATAGTTGAACGCGCGCGTGAAGCGGCCGGGATCCGCCGGCGTCGCCAGCGTGAACGCCCCGGCATCGTAGCGGCGCGCGGCGGCGCCGGGCATGACCTCGTCGAGGCGCGGCGCCACGTCCGGCGCGGCCGGCAGCAGCAGCGCCTCGGCGCGCGCGAACACGGCTTCGACGAACAGGCGCGTCATGCGCGCGCGGATGCGCAGCGCGTCGAGATAGTCGGCGGCGGGATAGACGAAACCGGCGGCCATGCGCTCGCGCACTTCCGGCGAATACGCCTCGGGCTCGGCGGCCAGGCGGCGGTGGTGCGTGGCCGCCACTTCGCTGGCGAACACGATGGCCGTCAGCGCGTTGAGCGCATCCCATTCCGGCAGATCGACCTCGGCGATCGCGGCCCCGGCGGCGCGCAGCGCCGCGGCCGCGCTTTCGTAGGCGCCCCGCGCCTCGGGCGAGAGGGAGACGAGCTTCGCGTCGGCGAGACGCACGACCGCACGGCCCCGCAGCGAGGGCTCCGCCGTATTCGGCAGCACGGCAAGGCCGCAATCCGGATC
>CAZUYG010000396.1:0-4261 GCA_964624265.1 uncultured Candidatus Odyssella sp. | reverse complement strand
TCGGCGTCGAAAACTACCGGAAAACGCTCAAGGCCGGCATCGACAAGCTGCGCGCGCACGGCATCGACATCATCCTGATCCAGATGCAGTTCTACCCGAAATCGGAGCGGGTGCAGGGCTACACCGATTATCTTCGGGTCATGCACGAAGTGGCGGCGCAGGAAGAGATCCCGGTCTTCCGCCGCTTCGCGATCATGAAGCACTTCATCAAGAGCGGGCAGTTCACGCCGGCACAGATCCTGTCGCCCGATCTGTTCCACATGAACGATCTTTCCTATGGCTGCCTCGCCGGCCTCATGGCCGACGCCATCGAGGATCAGATCGCGCCGTTCCTGCGCGTGCGCGAAACGGCCGCCGCCCCCAAGGCGCCGGCGCCGCGCGCCGACGTCCCCGCCGCGCAGCGACGATAGCGCCGGCGCCCCATCCGCCGCGCCGCGCCTCTTCGAGGGGGCAGCCGGAGGGAGGAACGGGGCCGGCGCTGGGTTGCAAAGGCGCCCGGAGCGCGGCATCGACGGCCCCGCAGCCTGCTCCGGACGCTGGAGTTCCCTTGCATTGACAGAGCCTTAAGCGGGGCCGATAGTCCGCGTTTTCCGCTGCCGCCCTGGGCGGCGGCACCGGCCAGAGGCCGGATCGGCCGCGACGAGGCCGGGGGAAAACGCCCGCAAGCGGAGTAAGACGGAATGAACGCCGCCGCACAAAAGCAGCCGGCCAAATCGGCCGTTTTGCCGACCTACAACCGCACGCCGATCGCCTTCACCCATGGCGAAGGCGCCTATCTGTACTCGAACGAGGGCCGCCGCTATCTCGATTTCGGCAGCGGCATCGCCGTCACCGCGCTCGGCCACTGCCATCCGCACCTCGTGAAGGCGCTCACGGAGCAGGCCACCAAGCTCTGGCACTGCTCGAACATCTACACGATCCCCGACCAGGAGCGGCTCGCCAAGCGTCTCACGGAGCGCACCTTCGCCGATGCGGTGTTCTTCGCCAATTCGGGCGCCGAGGCCGTGGAGTGCGGGATCAAGATGATCCGCCACTACCACCACACCGCGGGCCACCCCGAGAAATACCGCATCCTGTGCGCCAACAACGCGTTTCACGGGCGCACGCTCACCACGATCTTCGCCGGCGGCCAGGCCAAGCACATCGAGGGCTTCGGACCGCCGGTCGACGGCTTCGATCACGTCGCGTTCGGCAATCTCAACGAGATGCGCGCCGCGGTGAACGCCAACACCGGCGGCATCCTCGTCGAGCCGATCCAGGGCGAAGGCGGCTATTCGGCGGCGCCGGAGGGATACCTTCAGGGCCTGCGCGCGATCTGCGACGAGTTCGGCCTGCTGCTGATGTTCGACGAAGTGCAGACCGGCAACGGCCGCACCGGCAAGCTCTACGCCTACGAGGTGTATGGCGTGGCGCCCGACATCATGGCCACGGCCAAGGGCCTCGGCGGCGGTTTCCCGGTGGGCGCCTGCCTCGCCAATGCGAAGGCCGCCACCGGCATGGTCGCGGGCACGCACGGCTCCACGTTCGGCGGCAATCCGCTGGCGATGGCGGTCGGCAACGCCGTGCTCGACGTGCTGACGCAGCCCGGTTTCCTCGACAAGGTCGCGGCCACCGGCAAGCAGCTCCACGCGAAGCTGCGCGACTTGCAGAGACGCCATCCGCGCGTCTTCGCCGAAGTGCGCGGCCTCGGCCTCATGGCGGGCCTGCGCTGCGCCGAGGCCGTGCCGTCGGGCGACATGGTCGCGAAGCTGCGCGAGGCCGGTCTGCTCAGCATCGGCGCCGGCGAGAACGTCGTGCGGCTCGCGCCGCCGCTGATCATCGACGACAGCCACATCGCCGAGGCGATCGCGATTCTCGACAAGGTCGCGGCGGCCTGGCCCCTGCCCGCGGAGAAAGCCCGTGCCACGGGATAACGGGAGCCACCTTCGGGGCCGCCACTTCCTCGATCTCGACCGGATCGCGCCGGCCGACCTGCGCCGCGTGCTCGATTGGGCCGCGGCCTACAAGCGCGGCCGTCCGCCGGCGGGCGCGGCGAAGCCGCTGGCCGGAAAATCCCTGGCGATGATCTTCGAGAAGCCGTCGACGCGCACGCGCGTCTCGTTCGAGCTCGCGATCAAGCAGCTGGGCGGCGACGCCGTGGTGCTCGATCGCGGCTCCACGCAGCTCGGGCGCGGCGAGACGATCGCCGACACGGCGCGCGTCCTGTCGCGCTACGTCGACGCGATCATGGTGCGCACGACGAAGGAAGAGAAGCTGCTCGAGCTCGCCGGCGCCGCCACCGTGCCGGTGATCAACGGCCTCACCGACCGCACGCATCCGTGCCAGCTCATGGCCGACGTGATGACGTTCGAGGAGCGGCAGGGCCCGATCAAGGGCCGCGTCGTCGCCTGGAGCGGCGACGGCAACAACATGGCCACGTCGTGGATCCACGCCGCCGTCCAGTTCGGCTTCGAGCTGCGCCTCGCATGCCCGCCCGAATTGCCGCCGCCGGCCGACGTCGTCGCCTGGGCCAAGGCGCGCGGCGGGCGCATCGCCGTCACGGCCGACGTCGATCAGGCCGTCAGGGGCTCCGATTGCGTCGTCACCGACGTGTGGGTCTCGATGGGCGAGCACGAGCCCACGAATCAACACAATCTGCTGCGACCCTATCAGGTGGACGAGCGCGTGATGGCGCTCGCGAAGAAGGACGCGATCTTCATGCACTGCCTGCCGGCGCATCGCGGCGAGGAAGTGACGGCCGCCGTCATCGACGGGCCGCAATCGGCGGCGTGGGACGAGGCCGAGAACCGGCTGCACGCGCAGAAGGGCATTCTCGCCTGGTGCATGATGCCCGAGGGCTGGGGCGCCGCCGCGAAAGCGCGGGCGCCGCGCCGGGGAACGAAGCGATGATGGGAGGCGGCGCGCCCCGCCTCGACATCGCGCTGACGCCGGACGACGACGCGATCCACCCGTTCATGATCGAAGACATGCGGCTGCGCGGGCGCCTCGTGCGCCTCGGGCCCGCGGTCGACGCCATCGTCAAGCGCCACGATTATCCCGAGCCGGTGGCGGCGCTGCTCGCCGAAACGCTCGTATTGGCCTGCACGCTCGCCAACACGATCAAATACGAGGGTGTGTTCACGCTCCAGGCGCAGGGCGACGGGCCGGTGCGCCTGCTCGTCGCCGACGTCACGTCGGCCGGCCACGTGCGCGCCTATGCGGGCCTCGACCGCGCGCGCTTCGGCGAACTCGGCGCGCGTGCGCCGGAAAATCCGGTGCCGCGCTATCTCGGCGCCGGCCATCTCGCCTTCACGGTCGATCAGGGTTCGCGCACCGAGCGTTATCAGGGCATCGTCGATCTCGCCGGCGCCACGCTCGCCGCCTGCGCGCAGCATTATTTCCGCCAGTCCGAGCAGATCGAAACGGTGATCCATCTCGCCGTCGGCAAGCGTAACGGCAAGTGGCGCACCGGCGGGCTGATGGTGCAGCGCCTGCCGCGCGACACGCAGGATTTCGACACGGCGTGGAACATGGAGAGCCTGGCCGAAGAGGAGCGGGAAGACGATTGGCGCAAGGTCGCCGCGCTGATCGGCTCGGTGAAGGATGCCGAGCTGCTCGATCCGCTGCTGCCGCCGCCGCAGCTGCTCTATCGCCTGTTCCACGAAGACGGCGTGCGCCTCTATCGCCGCCGCCCGCTCGCCGACCGCTGCCGCTGCTCGCGGGAACGCGCCGGAAACACGCTGCGTATGCTGGAGCGCCGCGAGCTGGATGAGGCCAAGATCGACGGCGCCGTCGTCGTCACCTGCGAGTTCTGCAGCCGCCATGAACGCTTCGACGACCGCGACCTCGACGCCTTGTTCGCCGATGCGCCGCGCTAGGCTCGTCGCCGCCGCGCTCGTCGCCGCGCTCGCGCTCGCCGGCTGCACGGGTGCGGGCCGCGGCGAGCGCGAAATCGCCGAGCGCGACCGCGCGGAGCGCGACCGCGTCGAGCGCGGCGTGCAGCCGCCGCCGGCGCCGGTGCTGCCGCAGTTCAATCTCGCGGTGGCCGAGATCAAGATCGTCCCGGCCTACGCGCCGGGGCCGGGCGCCACCGCCGAGCAATCGGTGCCGTTCGCGCCCAGCGCCGCGCTGGAAACCTGGGCGAAAACGCACCTCCAGGCGAAAGGGCCGCGGGGCCAGGCCTGGATCGTGATCCGCGATGCCAGCATCAGCGCGAAAAAGGTCGCGCCGCGCACCGGCAATTGGCGCGACTGGTTCCGCCGCCAGCCGGTCGAGCGCTACG
>CAZUYG010000395.1:0-4262 GCA_964624265.1 uncultured Candidatus Odyssella sp. | reverse complement strand
CCGCCCAGCAGGGCGCATTCTGGTCCGGCGCCGACAGGCTCAAATGCACGATCGACATTTCGAGCACCTGCGACGGCCGGAGCTGCACGCCGCTGCAGGTGGCGCCGATTCTCTTCGTCGAGCTCGGTGCGAGCCGGATTTGCGCGTCGCGCGACGGCACCGCCTGTGCCTTCCGCTACTACCCGATCACGCAGAGCGATCAGTCCGGCCGCCTGCTTCTCGTCGTGCAAGGCACGGGCACGAGCTACAGCATCGGGGCCGACGGGCGGATGGCGGGATCGAGCGTCGTGTCGCCCGTGACCTATGTTTTCGTCGGCCGTTGCGAGGTCGGGTGACGCCGATGCGCTGGCAGTCGATTGCGTTCGCCGCGCTTCTCGCCGTGCCCGCGGCGCGGGCCGAAGCGCCTTCCGATGCGCCGCAGCCGGTGTGGGCCAAGACCAAGATCGTGGTCTGCGAGGTGCTGTCGGTCCACAACTGCCGCACCGGCGGATGCGAGGCGGCGCCGAAGCTGCCGAGCTTCCGCATCGACATCGGCAAGCAGGTCATGTGCGCGATCGTCCCGGGCGGCTGCAAATCCGAGCTCAAGGTCGGCCAGGTGGGCCTCGACCGCGGCAACACCCGCTTGACCCTGCACACGCTCGGCGCCGCCTTCGTCGTCGGCGTCGATGCCGACGGAACGATGAACGGCGCCGACGTGGTGAGGGGCCGCGTCGTCACGATCCAGGGGCGCTGCGTCCCGGGCTGAGGACAGGCGCGGCGTGCCTACGCGGCGAGCGGCGCGGTTGCCGTCTCCAGCCACGCGCGTTCCTCGCCTTCGAGCTGCGGGCCGATCTCGGCGCGGACGCGGGCGTGATAGGCGTCGAGCCACGCGATCTCGTCGGGCGTGAGCAGCGCGGCATCGACCAGCGCGCGGTCGATGGGCGCGAGAGTCAGCGTTTCGAAGCCGAGCAGATCGCCGCCGCCCTCGGTTTCGCCGAGCTTCGCCACGGCGACGAGGTTCTCGATGCGGATGCCGTAGGCGCCGGCGCGGTAATAGCCCGGCTCGTTCGAGACGATCATGCCCGGCTTCAGCGCGACGGTGTTGGGCAGCTTCGAGATCCGCTGCGGCCCTTCGTGGACGCAGAGGTAGTGGCCGACGCCGTGGCCGGTGCCGTGATCGTAGTCGAGCCCCTCGCGCCAGAGCGCGAGGCGCGCCAGCGCGTCGAGCTGCGAGCCGCTCGTGCCGGCCGGGAAGCGCGCCATCGCCAGCGCGATATGGCCCTTCAGAACGAGCGTGAAATGCTTCTTCATCTCGGCGGTGGGCGCGCCGATGGCCACCGTGCGCGTCACGTCGGTCGTGCCGTCGGGATACTGGCCGCCCGAATCGACGAGATAGAGTTCGCCGGCTTCCAGCGCGCGGTCGCTCTTCTCGCTCGCGCGGTAGTGGACGATCGCGCCGTGCGGCCCCGATCCGGAGATCGTGTGGAACGAAAGATCGCGGAAGAGATTGCTCTGGCGGCGGAACGCTTCGAGCCGGTCGGCCGCCGCGATCTCGCGCACGCCGCCCTTCGGCGCCTCGCGCGCGACCCAGCCGAGGAATTTCGAGAGCGCGGCGCCGTCGCGGCGGTGCGCGGCGCGCATGCCCTGAAGCTCGACCTCGTTCTTGCATGATTTCGGCAGCAGGCAGGGATCCGCCTCGCGCACGACCGTCGCGCCCGCCTCCTCGAGGCGATCGAAGATCCACGACGCCGCCGTGGCGGGATCGGCCTGCACCTTTTCGCCCTTGAAGGCGGCGAGCGCGCCGGCAAAGCCGCCGGCCGGATGGACGCGCACCTCGGCGCCGAGGTGCGGGCCGAGCTCCGGCGTCACCTTGCGCGGATCGACGAACCAGTCCACCGAGCCGTCGCGATTCAGGATCGCGAAAGAAAGCGGCAGCGGCGAGTGCGAAACGTCGCCGCCGCGCACGTTGAGCAGCCACGCGACCGAATCCGGCAGCGTGATCACCGCCGCCGCGATTCCGTCGGCGGCCAGTTTCTTGGCCAGCGCTGCCCGCTTCTCGGACGAAGCCTGGCCCGCGAATTCCGCGCCGTGCGGAACGATGGGCGCCGCCGGCGGCGCGGGCCGGTCGGCCCAGATCGCGTCGACGGCATTCGGCATCGGCACCAGCGCGGCGCCGGCCTTGGCGGCCGCCGCCTTCAGGCGCGCGAGGCCGTCGGGCGTGTGCAGCCAGGGGTCATACGCGATGCGCTGGCCGGGCTTTGCCGCCGCGGCCAGCCAATCCCAGGGTTGCGTCTTGCTGAGATGGCAGATCTCGTAGAGCCGGCCGTCGACCTCGGCCTCGACCTGCAGCGTGTAGCGGCCATCGACGAACACCGCCGCGCGCCCGTCGAGCACGATCGCGAGCCCGGCCGAGCCGGTGAAGCCGGTGAGGAAGTGCAGCCGTTCCGCCGCCTTGGGGACGTATTCGCCCTGGTGCTCGTCGGCGCGGGGCACCAGGAAACCGTGCAGCCCGGCCTGCGCCAGCGCTTCGCGCAGAGCCGCGAGCCGGGCTTCGGCCGGAGCCGACGCGGACGCCTTCTTCGGAGGGATGGGAAGCTCGTTCATGCGCTAGCTATGCGTTGGATGTATGTCTTGTGCCTAAAATGTCCCGATACAAGCCCATTGATATGCTGTCAGCGCATTGCTGCGATGCAACATTGGGTAATTTTATTTCGCACCTGCGAGACGTATCTACGTTGCAACGGGGCCGGGACAACCGCCGGCCATTATGAGGCAAGTCATGTACGCGACCAACGGAAAAGCCATCTTCGACGAAGCCGCCATCCACCGCGCCGCAGCGGAACTCCGCTCCAAGGCCTTTGCCGAGCTCCTCGGCAAGGCGGGCCGCGGGATCAAGGGCCTCGTCCTCCGCACGATCGTCGAGCCGATGCGCGCCCGCGCGCAACGCGAGCGCCAACTGGAGGAGCTGATGGCCATGGACGACCACATGCTCCGCGACCTCGGCGTGTCGCGCGGCGGCATCGCCTACGCGTTCGATCATGGGCGCGAAGCCGAAGCGGCCAACACGAACGCGCCGCTCACCAAGCCGCGCGCGGCCTGAACCCTCTTGTTGCAGCGACCGGGTCTTCCCCTCCCAAGCCCGGTCAAAACTGGCGGCGGTTCCCCTCCTCCCGGGACCGCCGCCTTTTTATTTGGGCGCTAGACTTCGATCACGAGGCGCGGTTCGGCGAGCAACGCGCCCGCTTCGATCTCCGGCGCGGCGCGCCAGTTCATCGTGACGCTGTCGCGCGCGGCCGGCGCGATCGATCGATAGAGAAAATCGCGCTCGTTCTGCGGCTCGCCGGCGCTGTAGAGCTGCGTCGTGAGCTTCGGCAGGCCTTGCCCGGCGACGATCACGTGGATGTGCGGCGTGCGGCCGGGATAACGCACCGGCTTGATCGTGCGGAAGCGGAACGCGCCGTCGGCCGCGGTCACGGCCTTGCCGTAGCCCTGGAAATTCGGATCGGCGCCGCGGCTCGCGCCGCCGACATGGTGATAGACGCCGCCGGCATCGCACTGCCAGATCTCGATCTGCGCGCCGCCGATCGGCCGGCCGCCCGTGCCGAAGAGCCGTCCCGCAAGGTAGACGACCTGGCCGCGCGCGCGGCCGGCGCGGCCGGCCACCTGCACGAGATCGGCATCGGCATCGAGCGGGAAGCTCTGCGGATAGAACGGGCCCTCGGTGGAAGGCGGCGTCGGCATGATGCGGCTCTGCGCGAAGGCGGGCAGCGCCGCGCCGAAGGCGGCGGCGGAGCCCAGCAGCAGTCGGCGCGAGATTTGTGGCATGGAAGTTCCTTCGAGCGGTTGCGGGAGAGGCTAGGCCCGCGGCACCGCCCGGCAAGTCACGCTTTTGCGAGCCTTCGCATAACCAGCGTCACCCAATCGCCGACCGGATGGCGCGCGGCGAGCACGAGCCCCTGGGCGCGATAGGCGGCCCAGGCCTCGGCCTCGTCGGCGCGCAACAGGCCCGAGAGGATGACGTAAGCACCCGGCCCGATCCGTCGGCGGATCGCCGGCGCCATCGACGTCAACGGCCGCACCTGGATGTTGGCGAGCACGAGATCGAACCGCGCCCTGTTTCCGCGGCTCCCGCGCGGCACGGCGCGCAGGCCCGGCCCGGCATGGGCGGAAATTCGCGGCGCCACGCCGTTTGCCGCCGCGTTCTCGCGCGTCATGCGGACGGAATTGGCTTCGATGTCGGTCGCGACGATGCGCGCGGGCCACAGCTTGGCGGCAGCGATCGC
>CAZUYG010000394.1:0-4263 GCA_964624265.1 uncultured Candidatus Odyssella sp. | reverse complement strand
CCGGCACGCCGCAGATGCACTGGGCCTGTCGCTGCGCCTGGTGCACCGGCTTTTCGCCGAGCGCGGCACGAGCTTCGGACGTTTCCTGCTGAACGCCCGGCTCGAAGCGTGCCGCCGCAGCCTCGGCGACGCCGCGCAGGCGGGCCGCGCGATCTCCGACATCGCGTTCGCCTGCGGCTTCAACGAACTCTCGCATTTCAGCCGCGCCTTCAAGGCGCGCTTCGGACGCTCGCCCCGGCAGTATCGCGCGGCGCAGCTTTCGCTCGCCGGCGGCTAGCACCGTCTCAAATCCGATCGAGAAAATCGAGTCCGCGCAGCGCCGCCCACACGGTCGTCGCGGCGCCGTGCCTTCAAACCTGCTCTTTCGATTTCGCCGGCACCGGACGCAATGCCTTGCGCCGGCGCGCCTCGTCGGCGGCAAGCGCCTTGGCGTCCGCCGCTTGCCGCGCGGCATCGGCGTCGGCCGCTTCCTTGGCGAGCCGAAGGGCGCGCAGGCGCTCGGTCTTTGCCGTTTCGGTCAGGCGGCGCCGGGCAAGTTCCTCTTGCGCGGTCTGCGCTTCGGTCTCGCGCTGTTTGGCCTTTCGAAAACGGTCTTCGGCCTTGCGCCGCGCCTCTTCCGAAGTCAGTGCCGGTGATCGTGCCATGGGATGCTCCTTGGCGGTTTCGCGCGAGGCGGCGCGGGACGCGGCGGGGGTGCCCGAAACAGAAAGGGGCGGCTCGCGCCGCCCCGCCCGTTCAGTCGGCGATCCGAAGATTGACCGCCGCCGGCTTGCCGCGATCCTGCTGGACCTCGTAGCTGACCTTCTGTCCTTCGCGGAGCTGATCGATGCCCGCGCGCTCCAGCGCCGAGATATGCACGAAAACGTCCTTCGAAGCGTCCTGGGGCTGGATGAAACCGTAGCCCTTTTGAACATTGAACCACTTAACCGTACCGATCGACATGCTATTCCTTGCAAATACATATATGGCCGCCCGGCGCAGCGCCGTGCGGATCAACTCTTTGGAGGAGACTTAATTGAGATAGTGCCGAACGGGCCGCTTCTCAATGGCCCGCGGAAAATAAGGACGCGCTTCGGCTAGCCGCGCTTGCGCGCGACGAAGTCGATCAGCGCCGACATGCCCTTGTGGCCGGTGCCTTCCTCGATCTCGGCATCGTATTCGGCCAGGTGCAGGATCTCCATGTCGCCGAACGCGCGCTCCAGCAACTCTCGCGTGTACATGTTGTCGGCAACTCCCGGGCCGCCGGTGCCGTATTCGAGCTGCTTCGGGCGATACCCTTCGAGGATCAGCAGGCCGCCCGGCTTCAGCGCGCGCTTCATGCCGTCGAAAATCTTCGCGCGCACCGGCGGCGGCGCGAACTGGATGAAGATCGCGGCGACAACGTCGTAAGCGGCGGACGGCCACGCCCAGGCGCCGAGATCGGCCTCGACGACATCAAGCGCGACGCCCGCCTCTTTCGCGAGCGCGCGCGCCTTCTCCTGCCCGACCGGCGAAATATCGACCGACGTAACCTCGAGGCCCTGCCGCGCGAGCCAGACGCCGTTGCGCCCCTCGCCGTCCGCGACGGCGAGCGCGCGCTGGCCCTTCTGAAGACGGTGCTTCTGCGATTCGAGGAACCGGTTCGGCGCCGTGCCGAAGCGGTAGCCGGGCGCCGCGAAGCGCTCGTTCCAGTGGGCGCGCGGGTCGGGTTGCTGGGCCATGCTGTACCTGCCTTGATTTGGCCGGATACTTACCGTATCTCCGCGCCCGCTGGAAACGCGGCAGTTTCACCCGCGCCCGGCCGAGGAGCTTTGCCGGATGCGAACGCAAGACGCCAAACCGATATCGAATCGCTGCGCCCGTTCCGAGAATTCGGACGGCGCCGGCGTCCAACCGGGAGTGTCGCTGCACTAGCGAAGCCGCATCGTCGCGGCCGCCTGCCGCATGACCCTCCCGGCCCCGCCGCGGAGGGTTTTTTGTTGCCGAGGCCGACCATGACTTACGAAACGATCGAAACCGAAGGCGTGCCGATCAAGGCCTGGACCCAGGGCGTTCCGGTCGAGGACGAGGCGCGCCGCCAGCTCGTCAACATCGCGCGGCTGCCTTTCGTGTTCCGGCACGTGGCGGCGATGCCCGACGTGCATCTCGGCATCGGCGCGACGGTGGGCTCCGTGATCCCCACCGTGGGCGCCGTGATTCCCGCCGCGGTCGGCGTCGACATCGGCTGCGGCATGTGCGCGGTGCGCACGAGCGTGCGCGCGGAGCACCTGCCCGACAGCCTGCGCGACATCCGCCTCGCGATCGAGGAAGCGGTGCCGGTGGGCTTTGCCATGCACAGGGAGACGCCGATGGGCGTGTCCAAGACGTGGCGCAAGCGCTTCGCCGAGGACTACAAGGCGATGATCGCGCGCTTCCCGAAGATCGAGCAGAAGGACGCGACGGCGGCGCCGCGCCAGCTCGGCACGCTCGGCGGCGGCAATCACTTCATCGAGCTCTGCCTCGACGAGGCCGGCGACGCGTGGGTGATGCTGCATTCGGGCTCGCGCGGCATCGGCAACAGGATCGGCAAATTCTTCATCGAGCGCGCGAAAGAGATCGCGGCCGAGCGCGAGATTTCGCTCGCCGACAAGAATCTCGCCTGGCTCGAGGACGGCAGCGCGGATTTCCGCGAATACGTGCGCTGGCTGACCTGGGCGCAGGATTACGCGCGCGCCAACCGCGATGCGATGCTGAAGGCCGTCGTCGCCGTGCTGCAGCGCCGCTTCCCGGACCTGGCGCTCACCGCCGAAGCCGTGAACTGCCACCACAACTACGCCAGCCTCGAAGAGCATTTCGGGCATCGCGTGTGGGTGACGCGGAAGGGCGCGGTGCGCGCGGGCGCGGGCGAGCTCGGCATCATCCCCGGCTCGATGGGCGCCAAGTCGTACATCGTGCGCGGCAAGGGCAACGCCGAGTCGTTCATGACCTGCTCGCACGGCGCCGGCCGCCGCCTCTCGCGCACGGCGGCCAAGAAGGCCTTCACGCTCGAAGACCACGCGGCGGCCACGGCGCATGTGGAATGCCGCAAGGACGGCGGCGTGCTCGACGAAACGCCCGGCGCCTACAAGGACATCGACGCGGTGATGGCCGCGCAGAGCGACCTCGTCGAGGTGGTGCACACGCTGAAGCAGGTGGTGTGCGTGAAGGGATAGGCGACGAAAAAAGGGGCGCCCCATCCGGGGCGCCCCTTCCTTTCGTCTCGCCGCTTCGGGCCCGCCCTGCCCTGATCGCCGGGAGGCCGCGCGGCGGTCGCGCTCGCGTCAGACCGCTTCCTTGAGGTCCTTCGCGGCGCGGAAGGCGACCTTCTTGCTCGCCTTGATCTTGATCGCCTCGCCCGTCGCCGGGTTGCGGCCCATGCGCGCCGGGCGCTTGCGGACCTGGAAGATACCGAGGCCGGTGATGCGGATTTTTTCGCCCTTTTTCAGGGACTTGACGATCATGCCGACGAACTCTTCGAGCAGCTCGTTGGCCTGCTTCTTGGCCATGCCGTGCTTCTCGGCCATTGCCACGGCGTAGTTCTTGAGCGTTGTGGGTTTGGGATTGGCCATAGTTTCTGGTCCTTATCTTCGTTTTCGAGGGAGACGCCGCGCCGCCAGGAACCCCCCAATCGGCTGCAACGTATGCGCAACAATACTACATTTTGCGGCGAAATAAAGAGGCATGCGTAGGTTTAGTGTCGATTTCATGCGGCCTGGGGGATAAGCCGGCGTCGTTAACGCCCAATTCAAAAGGCTCGACGGACCCACACCCCAAGATTGAGCATCCCTTATCACTCTCCTTAAAGTAGTCGCTGACGCGCGAATTGATTTCCGCGATCCGTCCTCTAGTGTCCCGCCGCCGGCGGCGGTCGCCGGTCAAGCGGGAGCACGCGGATGAGCGCAAAGGCACGGATCGGATTTGTCGGAATCGGGAACATGGGCTGGCCGATGGCCGCGAACGTGGCGCGTGCGGGTTTTCCGCTGACCGTGTTCGATACCGACCGCGGCCGCGCGCAGAAATTCGCGGCCGAGTTCGGCGCCAAGGCCGCGCCGTCGCTGGCCGAGCTCGGCCGCTCCGCCGACATCGTCGTCACCATGCTGCCGACCGGCGCCATCGTGCGCGCGGCCCTGATGGAAAACGAGAACGGCGCGCTCGCCGCCACGCTCGGCAAAGGCGCGATCGTCATCGACATGAGCTCGTCCGAACCCGTCGGCACGCAGCAGCTCGGCGCCGCGCTGGCGCAGCGCGGGATCGCGCTGATCGACG
>CAZUYG010000393.1:0-4264 GCA_964624265.1 uncultured Candidatus Odyssella sp. | reverse complement strand
CCTGCTGCGACATCAGCAAGGAGTTCACCGACGTCGCGCAGCGCTATTGGAAGGAAGCCGGCGTCGCCGATCGCATCGCGCTGCGCCTCGGCCCCGGCGTCGCCACGCTCGACGCGCTGATCGCGGAGAAGCAGAACTTCGATTTCATCTTCATCGACGCCAACAAGGACGATTACGACCGCTACTACGAGCAGTCGCTCGTGCTCGCGAAACGGGGCGCGCTGATCGCGATCGACAACACGCTGTTCGACGGCCGCGTCGTCGGCCAGAACCTCGAAGGCCTGGCGGATTGGCAGCTGATGTTCACCGAGCACGTGAAGAAGCTGAACGCGAAGCTGCACAAGGATCCGCGCGTGACTCTGGCGATGATCGCCGTGGGCGACGGCATCACGCTGTGCGTGAAAAACTGACGGCAAAGGCGAAGGCCGCGCCGCGCGCACGCGCGACGGAAGCGCGCGCGCCGCTCGCGGCCTTTCTCGACGAAGTTCTCGTCGTCTGCCCGCGCTGCGCGGGGCCGGCGGTCAGCAAGCGCCGCGATCCCGCGGCGCGCGACACGCTCGCGCCGCGCCGCCTCGTCTGCCGGCGCTGCGGGCATTTGCAGGAAAGCCGCCCGCCCGCCATCGCGGGCCTCGCGCGCCTCGGGCATGACGATTACTTCCGCCTGCCGCTCTGGCTGGCCACGCCATGCTGCGGCGAGCTGTTGTGGGCGTTCAACGCGCGCCATCTCGCGGCGCTCGAAGCCTATGCGGCCGCCGATCTCCGCGAACGAAGGCGCGATCCCGCGCAAGGCTGGTCGAATCGGTCCATGGCCAGCCGCCTGCCGAAATGGGTGAAGGCGGCGAAGAACCGGGCGGAGGTGGGCCGGGGGATCGCCCGCCTTCGAGCGAAACTCGAGGCGATTGGATACGGGCCATAACCGGCTGTGTGACGATGCCGGGTCCGCTATCGCTTCGATTTCGCGCTTTCCGGCGGGCGAAAATATACGCCTCCGCCCCATATGAAATGACGCGGATCGCGGCGCATCCACGCAAGGGCATCGAGGCCGGCCCATACATCTCGGATGCTCGACACCCCGATGGGCTCGCGGGTCTTGAGATCGCAGTGGGCCAAGTCGGTCGTCGTGTGCTTGTCGAGGATGCGCCAGACTCTTCGCAAGAACGCTTGGTGGTCTTTGTGGTCGAGCCGGTAATACCCGACCATGCACATGCAGCTCAGAGTCAGTATCTCGTTCTCGGAAATGCCGTCCGGCGGGTCGTCGAACGCGCGAGGCCTATGCCAAGGATCGTTCGAACTGCTCTCAAGAACGAACCTGCTGCGCGTGAACTCGAATTGGAGGCGGGGCCTATTGATGATAGTGTAAACTCCCTCCCGGTTCGGCGCCGGGGACCATCGCGGGCGCCAACCGCGCGGCTCGATCCAGACTGTGGTTGGCCTCGTCGCGTCTCCAAGCGAGGATAAGTATCGCAGCGAATCTTTACCCGGATGGCGCATCACGTTTGACGGCGTTTCCGGCGGGAGCTTGCCGGCACTCCTGAGCCGAACTTGTTCCCGGGAGGCTTCGCGGTCGATCCACGGCTCGGCCAAATTGGCAGGCAGAAAGCGAATGGCTGGAAATTCGGCTCGAAGCGCGTCCGAAAATGAATCGGCATCCTTGCGGGTAAGGGCAATGTGATGTCTCGACTTATATCGATAGCTTGACTTCATTGCCCTGACAGCTCCCGAAAACGAGCGTTACTTGAGACCGATCTCGGTGAAGTAGCGGATCACGCGGTCTCGCGACGCGGCATCCGACATGTCGGCGACCGTGGGCGCTCCGCGCAGCGAGTCGAGAGTGGCGTGCAGAAAGCGCTTGAACGACTCCGCATCGACAAAATCGTCGCCGCGGACATTCGGAACCATGACGATGAGCTCCGTCTTGCCGGTCGTATTGGCGGCTGCCAAGCGTGATCTGTGAATATAATCTTCATTCTCGCAGGTCAAGAACAAAAAGTGAAAATCTCGGCCATTTCGCCGCGCCCCGGTTGCGGCGCCGCTCTTGCGACAAGAGCCGAACACGGAGTCTGCGGGCGTGGCGCCAAACATCCGAGAAGCGCCGTGCCTCCGCCGGTTACGCTTATCCGGTGCCGCCGGCCCGGCTTCGCCGCGCCCGGCACTGCAGCGGTATGGCGCGCTGCCCGCGGCTTCCCTAGATTTCCCGCATGATCGACCGCCGATTCAGCGTCGCGCCGATGATGGAGTGCACGGACCGGTTCTACCGGTATTTCGCGCGCCTCCTCTCGCGCCGTGCGCTGCTCTACACCGAGATGATCACGACCGGCGCCGCGCTGCACGGCGACCGCGCGCGCATCCTCGGCTTCGATGCGTTCGAGCATCCGGTGGCGCTCCAGCTCGGCGGCTCCGATCCCGCGGCGATGGCCGAATGCGCGCGCCTCGCGGAGTCGCTCGGCTACGACGAGGTCAACATCAATTGCGGCTGCCCGTCGGATCGCGTGCAGGCGGGCCGCTTCGGCGCCTGCCTGATGGCCGAGCCCGAAACGGTGGCCGCCTGCGTGGCCGCGATGCGCCGCGTCGTGTCGATCCCGGTGACGGTCAAGACGCGCATCGGCATCGACGACCGCGACAGCTACGCGCATCTCGCGGATTTCGTGCGCCGCATCGCCGATGCGGGTTGCACCGTGTTCGCGGTGCATGCGCGCAAGGCGTGGCTGCAAGGGCTTTCGCCGAAGGAAAACCGCGAAATTCCGCCGCTCAGCTACGAGACGGTGCATCGCCTGAAGGCCGATTTCCCGGCGCTGACGATCGTCCTGAACGGCGGCATGAAGACGCTCGGCGAGGCGCTGCCGCACATCGGCGCCGGAAAGCCCGACGGTGCCCGTCCCTTGGACGGGGTCATGATCGGCCGCGCGGCCTACGAGACGCCCTACATGCTCGCCGAGGTCGATCGCACGATTTACGGAGACACGGCGGCGCCGCCCACGCGGGCCGAGGCCGTGCGCGCCTATCTGCCGTTCGCCGCGCGCATGCTGGACGAAGGCGTGCCGCTCGGCCCGATCGCCAAGCCGCTGATTCCGCTGTTCCACGGCCAGCCCGGCGGCCGGCTCTGGCGCCGCCATCTCGCCGAGCGGGTCCACAAGAAAGGCGCCGGCGTGGAGGTGCTCGAAAGCGGCCTCGCGGTCGTCGAAGACGCCCAGGCCGCCGATGCGCGCCTGCGCGAACGCGCGGCCGCCTGAACGCGGGAACCGGCGTGGATCTCGGCCCAATGCATCCCGCGGCGAAGCAGGCCGGCAAGAAGCGGAAGAAGGCGCGCCGCCGCCGCGCGCCGCTCAAGCCCGGGCAACTCCTCGCGCTGGCGCTCAGCGTCACGTTCCTCTCCGGCTGCGCGCTGCTGCGGCCGCTGCCCGACGAGGCCGCGCTCGACCGGCGGCTGAAATCGTTTCCCACCGCCGACCTGCCGCTGGCCAAGCCGGTCACGATCTACTGGAACGAGCACCAGGTTCCGTTCGTCGAGGCGGCCACCGACCGCGATCTCGCCTTCGCGCTCGGCATGGTGCACGCGCATCTCCGGCTCGCGCAGATGACGATGCTGCTGCGCATCACGCAGGGGCGCCTCGCCGAATCGGCCGGGCCGCTCGCGGTCGACATCGACCACAGCCTGCGCATCCTCGATTTCGCGCGCGGCGCGGCCGAGTTCGAGGCCGCGATGCCGCCCGAAACGCGCGCGTTCGTCGAGGATTTCGTCAACGGCATCAACTACTACCAGGGCCGCCTCGGGGACGACGAGCTGCCGCACGAGTTCCACGTCCTCGCGCTGAAGCGCGAATTGTGGAGCGTGCGCGACGTGCTCGCGGTCGGCCGCCTCGCCGGCACCGACATCAACTGGCTCGGCTATTTCTCGCTGCTGAAGCTGCGCGAGCGGCCGGACTGGCGCGAGCTCTAC
This sequence comes from uncultured Candidatus Odyssella sp., assembly GCA_964624265.1. Taxonomy (GTDB): domain Bacteria; phylum Pseudomonadota; class Alphaproteobacteria; order Bin65; family Bin65; genus SBBV01. The sequence continues at coordinate 327 of CAZUYG010000393.1, read as the reverse complement.
GCGCGCATCCTGAAGGCCGGCGGCGATTCGACGACGAGCTTCGACAGCGCCGATCACGCGGGCATCCTGAAGCAGCTGCTCGCCGGCGCCTCGCGCACGGGCAGCAACGCGCTTGCCGTCTCCGGCGCGCGCTCGTCGTCGGGCGCGGCGCTGCTTGCCAGCGATCCGCATCTCGGCATCCAGATGCCGAACCTGTGGCTCATCGCCGGCATCAAGTCGCCCTCGTATCACGCGGTGGGCTTCATGATCCCCGGCGTTCCGATCGTGGCGCTGGGGCGCAATCCGCACATCGCCTGGGGCGGCACCAACATGCGCGCCGCCTCGTCG
>CAZUYG010000392.1:0-4272 GCA_964624265.1 uncultured Candidatus Odyssella sp. | reverse complement strand
GACTCCGGCCGCGACATGCGGGCGCGCGACGAAGGCGGCGTCGCCGAGCAGCGCGACGCGGCCCAGTACGAGCCGCGGCGCTTCGAGATCGGTGATCGCCTGCAGAAGCGGCTGCGGCGTGTGCGCGATGACGGCGGCGAGATCGGGCGCGAATCTTTTGGCCGCGTCCTCTTTTGCCGCGCGAATGTGTTCCGGACGGATCAGCGGCGGCGGGATCGAAAGGCCGTGGTGCACGCCGTCGGCGTCGGTGCAGAGATCGCGCAAGGCCGCCACGCCGGCCGGCCGGTACCAGATGAAGTAATAGCGCCGGTGGCCGGGCCGCGTGTCGTCGCCGTGCCCGGGCACGGGCATGGCGAGCGACATCTCGCCCTCGGGAAACGAGAATGCGATCTTGTCGAAATGCGCGCTGCGGATCGCCTGCGGAACGTCGCGTTCCTCCATGATGCCGCGCCAGGCGATGTAACCGGCGTAGCGCGGCTCCACCTCGGGCATGAGCTGGCGGCGCACGGTCGAAAGATTGCCGTCGGCCGCGACGAGAAGATCGCCTTCGGCCGTTTCGCCGCCGGCGAAGCGCGCGATCACCCGTTGCCCCTTCTGCTCCACGCGCTCCAGCGCCATGCCGGCGCGGTAATCGGCGGCGGGAACCGCGTCGCGCAGCGGAAGATAGACGCGCGACCAGGTGCTCGAGCTGTTGAGGCGCTCCTGCGTGTGCGCAATTCGCCCGGCGGCGTCGAGCCAGACATAGCCGGTCATCGGCACGGCCATCGAAACGTCGAGCCGCGCGCCGGCGCGCCGCATGGTCTCCACCAGTTCGCGCGTGGTGCCGAGGCCGGCGCCGCGCGAGGCCAGCGCGCCCGCCGACCGCTCGAACACGGTCACGGTCCAGCCGATCTTGCGCAGCAGGCTCGCGGCGAACAGTCCGCCCAGCGAGCCGCCGATGACGAGCGCGTGCTTGTTTTTGGTCATGCCGGGCGCCTTCGCCGTGGCGCGCGACCGCGGCTCAGTGCTTGTGCGAGACGGCGAACTTCGCCTTCTGCTCGGCGTTCGCTTCCTTCTGGTGCTTCTTTTTCCAGTCTTCGTAGGGCATCCCGTAGACGGTTTCGCGTGCCTCGGGGTCGGTCAGCGCCACGCCCTTCTCTTGCGCGGCCGCGAGATACCATTTCGAGAGGCAGTTGCGGCAGAAGCCGGCGAGGTTCATCAGGTCGATGTTCTGCACGTCGGTCCGCTCGCGCAGGTGCTGCACGAGGCGGCGGAACGCGGCGGCTTCGAGCTCGGTGCGGGTCTTGTCGTCCATGGCGGCCCTCGGTCTTGGCGTGTTTCGGGTAAACTGTGCCGCCTAAGCCGCCTTGTCCAGATGCGCTTGGGCGCCGGTGCCGTTGATCCTGATCAAGGTCCGCCGCCGCGCCGCCGGCCATACAGGGCCTAGTCCAGATCCGGGCGCAGAGCGCGGTCGAGGAAGGCAACGCATGGAATCCAAACCACAGATCGTCTTCGAACACGTCGATACCTCCGAAGCGGTCCGCGACCGGATCGCCGAGGAAATCGCGCATCTCGAACAGTTTCACGGCCGGCTCACGGCCTGCCGCGTCGTGGTCAGCGCGCCCGAGAAGCACAAGCACAAGGGCAAGCTCTACCAGGTCCGCATCCACCTCTCGGTGCCGGGGCGTGCGGAGGTGGCGGTGCGTCCGAGCACGTCCGGGCATCAGTGGAATCAGGATCCGATGGTCGCAATCCGCAATGCGTTCGACGCGGCGCGCCGGCAGCTCCAGGACAAAGCGAAAAAGAAGCGTGGCGACGTGAAGACGCTGCGCGGCCCTCGCCGCAGCTCGCCGAAGGGGAAGTAAGGGAAGTCTCCTTCTCCGGGGCGAAGGATCAAATCCCTTCCAGCGTCTCGACGATGAGTGCATCCACCACGCCGGTCAAAGCCTCGCGTTTTCCGGCGCCGGCGGCACGGGCCGCGGCGTAGATCCTGCGCTGGCGATGCGCGCTGGTGCCGCGGGCGATGATCTCGGGCGCGCGCGCGATTTCCGCGGCGCAGCCGAGCGCCGCCGCGTCTTCGCGCACGAGTTCGATCAGCTCGCCGAGCAGGTGGGCGTAGGGCACGATCTCGCCCTTGCCGAAATCGACGAGGCCTTCGTCGATGCCGTAACGTTGCGCGCGCCAGCGATTCTCTCCGATCAGCATGGCCGCGTAACGACGCCAGCGCTGGTTCGCGCGCTTCAGGCGCCACAGCATGCGCAGGATGCACACATAGAGCGCCGCGATGGTGAGCGTGTCCTCCATCAGGGTGGGCACGTCGGTGATGCGCATCTCGAGGGTCGGGAAGCGCACCGAGGGCCGCACGTCCCACCACAGCTTCGAAGCGTCGTCGATGAGGCCGGTCTTCACGAGCATGTCGACGTGGCGCTGATACTCGCCCCAGGAGTCGAACTGCTCGGGAATGCCGGTGCGCGGCAGCTCGTCGAAGACGGCGATGCGATAGGATTTGAGGCCGGTGTCCTCGCCGCGCCAGAACGGCGACGACGTGCTGAGCGCGAGGATGTGGGGCAGGAAATAGGCCACCTGCGACATGAGGTCGATGCGCAGCTCGTCGTCGTCGAGCGCGCAATGCACGTGCATGCCGCAGATCAGCAGCCGCCGGCCGACGCCCTGAAGGTCGCGGGCGAGGATCTTGTATCGCTCCTTGTCGGTCGGCGTCGTCGCTTCGTAGCCGGCGAAAGGGTGCGTGGCCGCGGCGACGATCGCGAGACCGAATTCGGCGGCCACGTCGGCGGCGGTGCGGCGCAGGCGGCGCAGCTCCAAACGCGCTTCGGCGATCGTATCGCAGACGTTCGTGACGAGCTCGACCTGGCTCGTCAGGAACTCCGGCTTCACCTGGTCGCCGAGCCGGGCTTCGAGCGCCGTCATGAACGCGTCGGGCCGGTCGTGCGCGAGATCGCGCGTCTTGCGGTCGACGAGGAGGTATTCCTCCTCGATTCCGAGCCGGAAACTCGGGTGGCCCGCGGTCATGCGGCGCTTCCCGCGCCGGCGATGCCAGCCGATCCGAAGGCGGCGGCGAGGGCCTCACCGACGATGCCCGCCCAGGTGTCCGCGCCGGCCGAGGTCGCGATCAGGTCCTGCCGGATCTCCAGCGCCACGTGCGGCAGACCGGGGCCCTCGGCATGGGTCGCGATCGTGTAGCCGATGCCGTCGCGCGCCGAATAGGGCTCGTTGTCGCCGACCGCGATCCCTGTATGGCGGCCGAGCGCGTCCATCAGCGGGATCGCGAGGCGCCGGTCTTCGTTCCAGAGAACGCCGACATGCCAGGGCCGGCGCGTGCGCTGGAAGACGGGCGTGAACGAATGGATCGAGACGATCGCCGGCGGCGGGCCGCGTTCGGCCTTGTGCGCGACGAGGCGTGCTACGGCGTCCTGATAGGGTCTGAACAGCGTCTCCGCACGCTGCAGGCGCTGGCCCTGCGTGAGCCCGCGATTCCCCGGCACGGCGATGCCGTCGCTCTCGGCGGGTATCGAGGTAGGATCGGAAAGCGCGCGGTTGCAGTCGATGACGAGGCGCGAATAGGCGGTCAGCGCCAGCGGCGCGTCGAAGCGGCGCGCGAGCCGCCGCGCAACGTCGGCGGCGCCGATGTCCCACGCGATGTGCTCGCGCAGCGGCGCCGGCGCCAGCCCCAGATGATGCAGCGCGCGCGGCACGCGGTTGCTGGCATGATCGCAGACGAACACGATCGGCGCGGCACCGCCGGCATTCGCGATCTCGAACGGCGGCGGTTCGTCGCCGGCGAGCAGCGGAGGAAGGGCGTGGTGCGGAGTCATGCGGCGGTGTGGGGCGGGGCGCTCACACTGGAACGACGAAGGCCGCGAGCGACCTCCGTCTCGCGCGCGTTAGACACAAGTTGCGGGTCGCGGCGGAAGAAGGAATCGCTCCATGCACGAAGGAACGCGTTGGCTTCGCCTTCCGTGAGACCGAGGGAAACAAGCGTTTCGCGCACGCGCACGCTCGCTCGGTCGGAGTCGTACATGCTCGAACCGAGCACACTCGTTTGGCCCGCCCGCGGAGCCGGCGCCTCGGAGATGAGCACTCCTTCAGGCCATGGATGAAAGAGAAAGACGGATCCCGGCATGTCGTACGGTCCGGTGTTCTGGAAGCGACGCTCCCCGTTCGCCGTTGTCGTAACAGTGACGCTTGGCGTGAACGCGTTGTTTGTCGAACGATAGAAGAGCATCGTGTCATCGCCGTTTGGCGTGTGCACGCACGCGCTCCCAGGCACGCGCA
>CAZUYG010000391.1:0-4273 GCA_964624265.1 uncultured Candidatus Odyssella sp. | reverse complement strand
AATCTCCGCGGCCTGATCCGCGCGACATCCGGAAAGCGCCGGCGCGCGGCATGGCGGGCTTGAGCGCAGCGCGCGCCTCGCCGCGCGCGCTGTGCTAATCTGCCCCCGTGTCGCCAAAGGACCTTCCCTCCCACACCCCGCTCGCCGAGCGCGAGGTGCTCACGATCATCGCGGGCGTGCTCTTGGCCGTGTTCCTGGCCTCGCTCGATCAGACGATCGTGGCCACGGCCTTGCCGACGATCGCGGCCGAGTTTCAGGGCGTCGATCATCTGTCCTGGATCATGTCGGGCTATCTTCTTGCCGCGACGATCTCGACGCCGATCTACGGCAAGCTCGGCGATCTCTACGGGCGGCGAACGCTGCTCACCGTCGCGATCTCGTTCTTCGTGGTGGCTTCCGTGCTTTCGGCGCTGGCCGGCAGCATGGGCCAGCTCATCGCCGCGCGCACGGTCCAGGGCATCGGCGCCGGCGGGCTGATGACGCTGGCGCAGGCGATCATCGGTGAAACGGTCGCGCCGCGCGAACGCGGCAAGTACCAGGCGTATTTCGCGGCCGTCTTCGCCGCGTCCAGCGTCGGCGGCCCCATCGTCGGCGGCCTTTTCGTCGACTTCCTCTCGTGGCGCTGGATCTTCTGGATCAATGTGCCGTTCGGAATCGCGGCACTGACGCTCTGCCATTTCGCGCTTCGCCGCCTGCCGGTACGCCGCCACCGCGCGCGCATCGACTACGCGGGCGCGCTGCTGCTCACGCTCGGCGTCGGCGCGCTGATGCTCGTGCTTGCCTGGGGCGGCAACCTTTTCGCCTGGGCATCGCCGGAAATCTTCGGCCTCGGCGTCCTTTCACTCGCGGCGCTGACGGTATTCGCCTGGTGGGAGCGCCGGGCGCCCGAGCCGCTGCTGCCGCTCTACCTGTTCGCCAACCCGGTGTTCCGCTCCGCCGGCAGCATCATCTTTTTCGCGGCGATGGCGATGATGGGCTCGATCGCGTTCCTGCCGCTCTACCTTCAGATCGCCGCCGGCGCCACGGCCAGCAGCGCCGGCCTGCTGCTGATCCCGATGACGCTCGGCATCGTCGGCGGCTCGACGATCAGCGGGCGCGTGATGATGCGCACCGGACGCTACAAGTTCCTGCCCATCGTGGGCATGGCGCTGGCGACGCTGGGCTACGGCGCCTTCGCACTCACGGCGGCCGCCTATTCCGAGACGCTGCATGTCGGCGTGATGGCCGCGATCGGCGCCGGAATCGGCATGGTGTTCCCGGTCGTCACCATCTCGGTGCAGAACGCGGTTCCGCCGCGCAATCTCGGCGTCGCCACGTCGGCCAGCGGCCTCGCGCGCATGCTTGGCGGCGCGATCGGCGTCGCGATCCTCGGCGCCGTGCTTGCGGGGTCGCTCGACGACCTGATGCAGAAGCTCGGCGGCGCGCGTTTCGGCGGCGCCGCGACCCTCGCCACACTGCCGCCCGCGCAGCGCGCGCAGCTGCTCGCGATGGCCGAGGGCACCTACGCGGCGATGTTCTACGTGTGCGCGGCGATGACTCTGCTCGCCTTCGTCGCCGCACTGCTGATGAAGGAGCTGCCGCTGCGGACCAAGGCCCATCATGGCGCCGCGGCGGTGGAATAGCGCGCGGCTTCCGCCTCAGCTCATGCGTGCGCTCAACGCCGCTCCCTTGCGGTAGAGCCATCGATCGGCGCGCGTGAGTCTCTCGATCTCGGCGACGATCTCGGGCGTGACCGGCTCTGCCGCCGCGGGATCCGCGCCGGCGTTTCGCGAATTCTCGGTGTAGGTGTTGCTGCTGAAGCGCCGCGCCGGCGGGGCCAATCCGAAGCGGCGCGCCAGATGAGCAAGGCATTCGTCGGTGCGCTCGGCGACACCCAAATACGCGAACCGCTTCAAGGCCCGGTTGCCGTTCCAGGCCAGGCGCCACCACGGCCACTCCTCGGCCGCTACGCTGGGTGATAAAATCCGCGCCATTCCGTTGCGGACGTTGGAACGGCTGCGTGCGTCGCCGGAACGAAGAAACTCGCGGAGGCCTTCCGATCGCACGCGCTCGATCCACGCGCGCTCGCCGCTTTGTGCGACGTAGGCATCCGTGAGAACCTTCAAGAAATAGTACGCGGAGATTACGCGGGCGACGGGATTGCGCATCCACATCACGAAATGGGGCCGCATGGGCGCGCGGTCCCACTGCCGCAGCAGCATGTGCCCGCTGTAGACGAGATAGCCCGGCGTGATCGTCTCGTATTCCGGGATGTGCCGCGCGGGGCAGATGGCTTCGGGCGGGAATACGCTGCACAGATAGTCGTGAACCGACGTGCCGGCGGATTTGAACACATGCACGAACACGAGCGGCGTTTCGGGCGTGACCGAAAAACGTTGCTCGCCGAGAAATGATGGCATCCGCCGAGTCCCTCCGCTGTCGTCCCGGGCCGCGCCGATTGTTGCGCGGCGGCCGGCGTCCGGCCAAGCGGATTTTCGGGGCGGGCCTCGCGGCGCCTACGCGCCGAGCCTCGCCTTGAGCTTCTTGAGCTCCTCGGCCGCGCGGGCGCGGTCCTCGAGGCCCTTCACGCGGTCGGGCGGCGTGCGCGGCGGCGTCACCGGCGGCGGCAGGGATTCCCGGGAATACATCGCGCGCTTTTCCTCGTCCTTGGTCGGCTCGCGGTCGAGGGTCAGATCACGCTCGTTGACGCCCTGCGGGCGGACGACGCGCTCGCCCTTCGTCTCGAGATCGAACCACCATTTCTTGACGGGATTGCGCTTGCCGTAGCCGAGCTTGTCGTCGAGCCAGATCAGCAGGCGGTGCGTCCACTTCCACTTGATCGCCATCCACATGGCGAGGCGGTGGTGCATCAGCCCTTCCTTGTTCCACGGGCACATCTTCATGCAGCGCCCGCAGGCCGAGCCCTTCAGATTCGTCACGCGGTACTTCGTGCACTTCTCGACGTCGGGCTTCCAGATCTCATAGTCGTTGTAGAGCACCTTCGGTCCGAACGGGATCGCCTGCGCCGGGCATTCGCGCGCGCATTTCCGGCACTTTTCGCAGAAGGCCTGGAGGTTGAAGTCGATCGGCTTGTCGGGCTCGAGCGGCAGGTCGGTGGTGATGACCGCCGTCTTGTGGCGCGGGCCGAGGAACGGATTGAGGATCACCTCGCCGATGCGCGAAAGCTCGCCGAGACCGGCGAGCAGCATCAGCGGCACCTGCTGCACGTCGCCGTCGGCATTGCTGTGCGCCTGCGCCGCATAGCCGAGCCGGCGGATGTAGTCGGCGATGATGACGGCCACCGACGACGATTTGAAATAGGCGCGATAGCTCTGCCCGGCGCTGATCCAGTCGTCGCCGGAGCTCGCCTCCATCGTGTCGAAGCCCTGGTCGATGACGATGACGATCGCGTATTTGTGCCGCGTCGTGATCGGCTGGCCCTTGATGTCGTGCGAATACCACGCCCATTCCGGCATCTCGCAGATGCCGACCATGTCGGCATCCATGAAGTAGCACGCCGACTTGATGTGCTTCGCGAGCTCGGCGGGATCGTTGCTGAGCGGCGCCTTCTCGGGCGCGGGATCGCCCTTGTGCACCGGCACTTGCTTCCAGTGGAGATGCCCGATCGCGGCGTTGAACGGCTGCTTGGTGACGAAGCGGCGGATCTCGCGCTCCGCCGCCGGCCCGAAATCGCCCTTGAACGCGCGCACGAAGCCGTCGGCCCGCTTCGGCACGCCCTTTACGTTGGGGCCGATATAGGTCGTCGGCTTATCGACCCGCTTGATCTTCTCCATCGGGAAGCGCCCGAGATGGAGCGGGCGCTTCTTGTTCGAGAACAGCGGCAGCATGAGACGGTCTCCCACCGGATCCGGAAAGGAGAATACTATCACTTGATACTAATTGCAAACGCTCCGGCGACGCCGGTGCGCTTCATTTCGCTTGATCGGCGATGAGCTTCTCGAGAAGGCGGCGGAGCTGGGCGACCTCGCGCGGCGCGAGGGCCTTCAGGAATTCGCGGTAGCGCGCCGTGGCCGTGGGTTCGACCGCCTTGAAGCGGCGGCGGCCTTCTTGCGTGAGATCGAGCACCCAGCGCCTCCGGTCGCCTTCGGCCGGCGTGCGGCGGACGAGGCCGGCGCGCTCGAGCCGGCGCACCGCGCGGCTGATCGCCATCTTGTCCATGCCCCAGAGCGCGGCCACCGCCATCGCCGCCATGCCGGGATGGCGCGTGAGCGTGAGCATCACGCGCCATTCGGGCAGCGTGATCCCGTGCCGCGCCTCGATATCGGCAGAGAAC
>CAZUYG010000390.1:0-4273 GCA_964624265.1 uncultured Candidatus Odyssella sp. | reverse complement strand
AGCACGACGGCGACGGTCGCGAGAATGAAGTAGGGTCGGGGACCCGCCCCTACGCAATGAAAATGCCGTTCAATCCTCGCGCCAGTCGCGATCTACCGGCGCGAAGCCGGTGGCGTAGGACAGGCGCGACGCGGCGACGAGGCCGAACCGCAGGATCTGCGCCTTGCGCCGCGTGGCGGGCATCGGCCGGTGCGGCGCCTCGCGCAGGATCACCGCGTCGTGCTCGTCGGCCACGATGAGACCGTGCTCGGCCGGCAGGATCTCCTGCGGGAAGCCGTCGGCCACGGCGAAATAATAAGCGTCGCAATAGGGCAGATACTCCGGCCATTTCGCGTCGGACCGGAAATCGGCGAGGCTGCTCTTGATCTCGACGATGACGAAGCGGCCGCTCGCGTCGAGCGCCGCCACATCGGCGCGCCGGCCGATGCCGACGCGGAATTCGAGCAGGCTGCGATAGCCGATCTCGGCCAAGCGGCGGCAGACTCCGCGCGCGATGCGGTCGGCCGTTCCCGGCTCGTAAGGTTCGGCGGGCTCCGCGAAGCCCAGCGGCAGCGTGTCCATGGCGATTGCCCTCGCACCCGGACGAACGAGACTATCAGGATTCGGAACGCAGCGGGAACAGGAATCGCGCGCGGACGCGATAATTTCGCGGCGGCACGCAGATTGCCTGGGGTTTGCCGAACTTCGTGCCTATCTTCTCTGTCGAGAGAAGGGATCCATCCGATGCGCACTGCGATCACGGCGCTGGCCCGGCGCGCCCGCGCCGAGCACAGCGATCTGTTCACCGACACGCTGTGGGAAGAGGTGGCGAGCGCCATCACGCACGGCGTCGGCGCCGGGCTCGCGATCGCGGCGCTGGTGCTCGGCGTCGTCTATGCGGCGCAGATCGAAAGCGCGTGGGCGATCGTCGCGATCGCCATTTACGGCGCGACGCTCGTCTTCATGTTTCTGGTGTCCACGCTCTATCACAGCCTGCCCAACGAGCGGGCGAAGCGCCTGTTTCTGGCGTTCGATCACATCGCGATCTTCCTGCTCATCGCCGGCACCTACACGGCAATCACGCTCGCGGTCATGAACGGCACCTGGCAGGGCTGGGTGATGTTCGGCGTGATCTGGGGCCTGGCGCTGACCGGAACGCTGCTGCGCCTGATCTGGCTGCGCTACATGCACCCGATCTTCTACGTCATCTATCTCGCGATGGGCTGGCTCGGCTTCGCGTTCGCCGACGCGGTCGAGGCCAAGGTCGGCTGGGCCGGCGTCGAGATGATCCTCATCGGCGGCGTCTGCTACACCGGCGGCATGATTTTCTACGCGCTGCGCAAGCTGCCGTTCAACCACGCGCTCTGGCACCTGTCGGTGCTCGCGGGCGCGATCGTCCATTTCTTCGCGGTGTACGACTACATCATGCCGCGCGCGGCGTAAGGCGCGGGTCTACCGCCCCTTGCCGACCAGCCAGATGACGACGCCGATGACGATGGCGGCGGCGACCGAGGCGAGCGCGATCTTGATCCAGCTGTAGGGCCGCGCGCCCTCCACCTCGCCGGTCTGGCCGTTGATCAGGATCTGATAGACCTTGCCGCGATAGCGGTAGGCGGCGAGCCACACCGGCAGCAGGATGTGCTTGAAGCGCAGATCCTGCCACTGCGTGCTGATGTTGTGGATGCGCTGCTCGTCGCCGCCGATGTCGCTGCGCACATCGGAGCGGATCTGGTCCTCCATCCGCCCCTTGGCTTCGACGAAGCCTTCCTTGAGCGTGACCTGATAGACCTCGCTCCTGAAGCCGGCGATGTATTCCTCGCGATAGGGCTGCAGCGACGAGAGCCGCCACGTGTCGAGCCGGTCGGCATATTTCTTCGGCAGCGACTTGCTGGCGACCACCAGCATGTCGTCGAAGAATCGCTCGACGTTGCCCGAAACGTAACTCCAGCGAATCTCGCGGCGCTGATGGGTCTCGGTCACGGTCTTGCCGTCCACGGTCTTCGTGACCGTGTAGGGCACGTAATAGGCGTCGCCGCGCTCGCCGTCGTAGGCGCTGTAGGTCTGCGCGTCGTAGGTCCAGTAGGGCACGTACATGCCCGCGAGCTTGCCTTCGGTGACCGCGAATTTCTTGAGGTCGTTGGGCGCGAACCAGAGCCCGCCGAGCCATTTGCGGAACGCGCCCTGCGCGCCCTTGTCGTCGAGCTCGAACGGCACCAGCGCGGCCGGCTGGATCACGCGCACCGTGTGCGTTTCGGCGACGACCGGGCTCGTGCAGAACGGGCAGGTCGCCGCGTGCACATGCGGGTCGAACGTGAATTCGGCGGCGCAGGATTGGCATTTGACCGTGCGCTTCTCCTCGGTCGCGGCCGTGCTCTCGATCTTCTCGAGGCCCTGATCGAGGTCCTGCTCCTCGATCTGCGTCCACGGGCGCTTCGGAATCGGATTCTCGTGTCCGCAATAGTCGCAGCGAATCGAGTCGCTGCCCGGCTTGAAGCGCAGCTTCGCGCCGCATTGGCCGCAGGGGAATTGCTCCCCCGTCACCGGTGCCCGCGCTTCGGGCGCGGCGTCTCCCCGTGGTTCCGCCATGACGCGTGCTCCGCTACTGCGGCGGCAGCGGCGGCGGCGCGCTCGCGAACAGCGCGGCCAGATCGGAGACCTGACCGGCCGGCATCCAGTTCGCCATGCCCTGCGCCCACACCAGCGTCTCGCGCGTGAGCTGGCCCTGCTGCTGGCGCTGCGAAAGCGCGCCCATGTCGAACGGCCCCTGCTGCTGGCCGTTCACAGCCACGAAGAAGCTCTTGCCGCCCGGCAGCGGCGGCGGCGCGGCCGGCGCCGCGGCCGGCTGCTGCGGCTGGAACACGTTGGCCATCTGGTGCCCCATCGCGGCGCCCATGCCGATGCCCATGGCCGCCCCCATCGTGCCGCCGGGATTGGCGGCCGCGGCCGGAATCGATTCGGCGGCCTGGAACTGCGCGTATTTGCCGAGATCGCCGACGACGCCCATGCTGGTGCGCTTGTCGATCGCGGCCTCCACCTCGGGCGGCAGCGAGATGTTCTCGACGAGGATCTTGGTGAGGTTCAGGCCGTATTCGTTGAAGTCCGGGCCGATCTTGTCGGTGAGCAGCTTGCCGAGCTGGTCGTAATTGCCGGCGAGGTCGAGGACCGCGATGCCGGCGCCGCCGATCAGGTTCGTGAATTTCGAGACCAGGATGTTGCGCAGCTGCTCCGAAACCTCGTCGGTCGAGAACTTGTCGTCGGTGCCGACGATCTCCTTCAAGAACGTCGGCGCGTCCTTCACCCGCACCTCGTAGGTGCCGAAGGCGCGCAGACGCACCATGCCGAATTCCTTGTCGCGCATCATGATGGGGTTCTTGGTGCCCCATTTCATGTCGGTGAAGCGGCGCGTGTTGACGAAATAGACCTCGGCCTTGAACGGGCTGCTGAAGCCGTATTTCCAGCCCTTGAGCGTCGACAGGATCGGGACGTTCTGCGTCTCGAGCGTATACATGCCCGGCTGGAACACGTCGGCGATCTGGCCTTCGTTGACGAACACCGCCACCTGGCTCTCGCGCACGGTCAGCTTCGCGCCGTACTTGATCTCGTTTCCGTGGCGCTCGAAGCGGTACACCATCGTGTCGTTGGACGAATCGGTCCACTCGATGATGTCGATGAATTCGCCGCGAATCTTGTCGAACAGGCCCATTGAGCACTCCATCAGAACCGGCGCGGTGCAGGCGTCCGGCGGGTCGCGAATACGGCAAGTTTACGAGCCCGAGGGGGCTCCCGTCACCCTTCCCGATTCCGTCAAGGCTTGGCGGGCGCCGGCGGGGCCAGGCCCTGCGCGCGGGCCGAGGCCTGCTGCAGCGAGGCTTTCAGCGAATCCTCGAGGCCCACGAGCTCCTTCTCGGCCTCGGCGCGCTTCTTCTTGCCCTCGTCGGCGATGCGCAGGCTGTCCTCGATCGTCGCGATGAGCTGCGCGTGCGCGTGCTTGATCGCCTCGATGTCCACGATCCCGCGCTCCACCTCGGTGCGCGTCGCCGCGTTGGCGTCGCGCAGCATGTCGGCGTTCTTCTTGAGCAGCTCGTTGGTGAGGTCGGTGGCCTCCTTCACGGTCTTGGCCGCCTCGCTGGCGCGATAGATCGTCACCGCCTGGGCGAGCTGCTGCTTCCAAAGCGGAATCGTGTTGGCCATCGTCGAGTTGATCTTGGTGACGAGGCTCTTGTCGTTCTCCTGCACGAGGCGGATCGAGGGCAGGCTCTGCATCGCCACCTGGCGCGTGAGCTTCAGGTCGTGC
>CAZUYG010000389.1:0-4277 GCA_964624265.1 uncultured Candidatus Odyssella sp. | reverse complement strand
GGCGACGGACCTCGTGTTCCAGCGGCCCGGCTTCGGGCAAAGCGTCCGCCCGGCCGCAGGCTCGATCCTCGCCTCTCCCGAGACCGAGCTGGATGGCGCGCCCGACTATTTCTTCCACTGGCTGCGCGACGCCGCCGCGGTGATGGAGGCGATGCGCTTGCTGGCCGGCGCCCGCCGCGGCGGCGGCGACGGCGCCGCCTGGGCCGCGCGCTTCGAGGCCTGCGTGCGGTTCAGCCTCGCGCTCGGGCGCCTCAACGGCCGCGATCTGCTTGCGCGCGGCGACATACGCGCGCCGGTGCTGCCCGATTTCCTGAAATTCGTGCGGCCCGATGCGGAGATCGCGGCGCTCGACGGCGAGCGCGTGCTCGGCGACGTGCGCTACGGCGCCGACGGTTCGCTCGACATCATCAAATGGTCGCGCCCGCAGCACGACGGCGCGGCGCTCGAAGCGCTCGTGGCCCTGCGCTTCTGGCACGATGCCCGCTCATCCTCGGCGCCGGCGCGCGCCGAACTCGAAGCGCTCATCCGCCGCGACCTCGATTACACGCTGCATCATGCCGTCGATCCCTGCGTCGACATCTGGGAAGAGGAGTCCGGCACCCACTATTACCCGCGGCACGTGGCGCTGGCGGCGCTGGAAGCGGGCGCGGCGTGGTGCGCCGCGGGCGGCGACGCGGCGCGCGCCACCGCCTGCCGCGAAGGCGCCGCGCGCCTGTTGCCGGCCCTCGATGCGTTCTGGTCGGACGCGCTCGGCTTCTATCGCAGCCGCATCGCGACGCCCGACTCTTCGAAGGCGCTCGACATGTCGGTGATCCTCGCCGTGCTGCATGGCGGGCGCGCGCGGGGGCCGCACAGCCTCGCCGACCCGCGCGTGGCGGCGACGCTCAACCGCATCAAGGCGCATTTCGCGGCGCGCTATCCGCTCAACCGCGAGCGCGGGCTTGCGTTCGCGCTCGGGCGCTACCCCGGCGACCGCTATTTCGACGGCAGCGCGTGGTATCTCTGCTCGTTCGCGGCGGCCGAGTTCGACTATCGCCGCGCGGCGCTGTCCGGCGAGCGCGGCATGATCGCGCATGGCGACGCGATCCTCGACGCGGTGCGCGCCTTCGTGCCGGAGACGGGCGCGCTTTCGGAGCAGTTCCACCCGGAAACCGGCGCGCAGCTTTCGGCGCGCAATCTCACCTGGAGCTACGCCGCCTTCATCACCGCCGTGCAGGCGCGCGGCGCGGCCATTCGGCTTTAGTTCTCGGACACGGTGGCGGGCCGGTCCGATATGAAGCCGCCGGCGAAAGCCACGCGCACCAGTTCGACGACGTTCCGCGTATCGGTCTTGCTCATCATGTTGGAGCGGTGAATGTCCACCGTGCGCACGCTGATTTCGAGCTGGCGCGCGATGGCCTTGCTGCTCAAGCCCTTGCAGACGAGATCGAGCACTTCGCGCTCGCGCGCCGTCAGCCGGGCGAGCGCGTCGCGGGCGTGCTCGTCCACTTCTTCGCCGCACCGGCGAGATTCGGGCTTCGCCTCGAGCGCGTCCCGAACGGCGTTCAGCAGCGCTTCCTCGCCGCACGGCTTCTGCAGGAAATTGGCGGCGCCCGCCTTCATGGCCTTGACGGCCAGTGCGACGTCGCCATGACCGGTGATGAAAACGATCGGCTCGGCGCGGCCGCGCCGCAGAAGTTCCTGCTGCAGTTCCAGACCGCTGATGTAGGGCATCCGGATGTCGAGCAGAATGCAGTCCTGCGCGCCGCGGGGATGGTTGAGGAACGAGGCGGAATCCGCGAATTGCCGCGTCTCGTAGCCGTGCATGTCGAGAAGCTGCGCGAAGCTGTCGCGCACCGCGCTGTCGTCGTCGATGATGTGAATGGTCGGTTTCATCGCGCCCTCGCCGGTTGCTGCATGTCACACAGATCACGATTTTCGGGCGACAATGAGGCGCGGTTTTCCGCGATATTGCGCACGCGCATCGCGCGGCCTCACGCGCCGCCGAGCGCGATGCGGCGATAGGAAAGCGCTTCGGCGACGTGCACGCGCTTCACGCCTTCGCTGCCGTCCATGTCGGCGAGCGTGCGGGCCACGCGCAGCACGCGGTGATAGCCGCGCGCGGAGAGCTTCAGGCGTTCGGCGGCCTGCGTGAGAAGCTGGCGGCCGGCCGCGTCGGGCGCCGCGACCTTCTCGAGCAGATCGCCGTCGGCCTCGCCGTTCGTGCGCACCGTGTCCGCGCCGAGCGCCGCATAGCGTTCGCGCTGAAGGGCGCGCACGCGGGCCACGCGCGCGGCGACGGCGGCGGAGCCTTCGCGCGCCGGCGGCAGCGAGAGATCGGCCGGCGAGACCGCGGGCACGTCGACATGCAGATCGATGCGGTCGAACAGCGGCCCCGAAATGCGCGACTGGTATTCCCGCGCGCATTTCGGCGCGCGGCCGCAGCCCAGCGCGGGATCGTCGAGATGGCCGCAGCGGCACGGATTCATCGCCGCGACCAGCATGAAGCGCGCCGGATAGGTGACGTGATGATTCGCGCGCGCCACCACCGCGCGGCCGCTCTCGATCGGCTGGCGCAGCGATTCGAGCGCGGGGCGCTGGAACTCCGGCAATTCGTCGAGGAACAGCACGCCGTGATGCGCGAGCGAAACTTCGCCCGGCCGCGCGCGCAGACCGCCGCCGACCAGCGCCGGCAGCGAGGCCGAATGATGCGGGTCGCGGAACGGGCGCCGTTTCGTGATGCGCCCTTCGACGAGCTGGCCCGCGACCGAGTGGACCATGCTCACCTCGAGCGCCTCGGCCGGCTCGAGCGGCGGCAGGATGCCGGGCAGGCGCTGCGCGAGCATCGACTTGCCCGAGCCGGGCGGGCCGACCATCAGCAGATTGTGCCGGCCCGAGGCGGCCACTTCGAGCGCGCGCTTGGCCGTCTCCTGGCCCTTGATGTCGGCGAGATCGGGATAGCGCGCATCGTCTTCGGCGAGGCGCGGCTCGGGGCGCGGCAGCGCCTGCGTGCCCTTCAGGTGATTGATCAGCGCGAGCAGGGTGGGCGCGGCCACGATGTCGAGATCGCCGGCCCACGCCGCCTCGCCGCCGCACGCGGCCGGGCAGATGATGCCGCGCCCTTTCGCGACGGCGGCCATCGCCGCCGGCAGCACGCCGGCCACCGGCGCCAGCGCGCCGTCGAGCGCCAGTTCGCCGAGGACGATGTGCTCGGCCGCATCCTCCGCCGCGACGACGCCCATCGCAACCAGCAGGCCGAGCGCGATCGGCAGATCGAAATGGCTGCCTTCCTTGAGCACGTCGGCCGGCGCGAGGTTGACCAGGATGCGCTTCGGCGGCAGGCCGAGCCCCAGGGCCGACAGCGCCGCGCGCACGCGGTCGCGCGATTCGCCCACCGCCTTGTCGGCCAGGCCCACGATGCCGAAATAGGGATTGCCGCTCGCGATCTGGACCTGGACGTCGATGTCCAGCACGTCGATGCCCTGAAAGGCGACCGTGGCGATACGCGCAACCATCGCGGGACGAATTCGCTTTGCTTGAAACCGGAGCGCGGACTTTAGAGACGCCGTGCGCCGCTGGGTAGCGCCTTTGTTCTCCGCGCCGGCGGCGGGAATAGGCCGCTGTCGGCGCGTGTTGATGCTGCAGCGGCCCGCAAGGCGGCGCCGCCAATCCCGGGAGGAGTGTTCATGGCCTGTCGCTCGCGTTTCGCCGCCGTTGCGCTCGTGCTGGCGTTCGTTTCACCCGCTTTCGCCGAAACCGCGCCGACCCTGCGCATCCGCGGCGAGATCGCGGCGATCGAGGGCGACCGGCTTTCGGTCAAGAACCGCGACGGCCAGGCGCTGACGGTGAAGCTCGCGCCGAATTTTCGCGTGACCGAGCTTCGCAAGGCCGCGCTCTCCGAGATCGTGGCCGGCAAATATATCGGCGTGACCGCCTTCCCGGCGAAGGACGGCGCGCTGCGTGCCGTGGCCATCCACATTTTCCCCGACGCCGCGAAGGGCACCGCCGAGGGCCATCGCCCGTGGGACCTCGCGCCCGAGACGACGATGACCAACGCGACGGTGGACGGCGTCGTTTCGGCCGGCAACGGCTCCACGATCAAGGTGAAATACAAGGACGGCGAGAAGACCGTGATCGTGACGCCCGAAACCGCGATCGTGGCCATGGGCCCGGGCAAGGCCGAGATGCTGAAGCCGGGCGCCAAGATCCTGATCTTCGGCGCGGTGAAGGCCGCCGACGGCAGCCTTTCCACGCAGGGCGTCGTCGTCGGCAAGGACGGGATCGCGCCGCCGATGTAG
>CAZUYG010000388.1:0-4289 GCA_964624265.1 uncultured Candidatus Odyssella sp. | reverse complement strand
GCCTTCCAGGCACTTGTTGCTGGAGGCCGCGAGCGCGTCGAATTTCAGCTTCGCCGCGTCCACCGGCAGCGCGCCGAACGCGCTCATCGAATCCACGAGCAGGCGCCGCCCGTGCCTCGCGACGATCGCCGCGATCTCCTCGAGCGGGTTCAGGATGCCGCTCGTCGTCTCGCAATGGACGGCGAACACGTGCGTGATGCCCTTGTCGGCCGCGAGCGCGGCCTCGAGCTTCGCGAGATCGGGCGGCGTGTCCTCGGCGGTTTCGTGCACGAGATGCGCGCGGCCGGCGATCGCGCAGATCTTGGCCGCGCGGTGGCCATCGGCGCCGTTGACGAGCAGCAGCACCTTGCCGGCGCGCGGCACGAAGCTGGTCAGCATCGCCTCGACCGCGAAGGTGCCGCTGCCCTGCATCGGCACGGCGCTGTAGGCCTCGCCTCCGTTCGCGATCTCGACGATGCGCTTGCGCACCGCGACGTTGATGGCGATGAAGTTCGCGTCGCGCGAGCCCCAATCGTGCACCATCGCGGCCTTGACGCTTTTCGAGGTGGTGAGCGGTCCGGGCGTCAGCAGCAGCGGATCGCCGGTTTCGGATGCGGCGCGGGAGGCGGCCATGGGCAGTTCCTTGTGCGAGGGCCCTTCATCGTGCGAACCGGCCTGCTATAATGCAAATAGATAATAGAAATGTTTCATATAGGCGACGTCGATATGAACCTCACCCAGCTCCGCGCGTTCCACGTCGTCGCCCAGGAGCGCAGCTTCACCAAGGCGGCGGAGGCGGCGCATGTGAGCCAGCCGACGCTGTCGGGCCAGGTGAAGGCGCTCGAGGAAACCTATCGCGTGCGCCTGTTCGAGCGGCGCGGACGCGGCGTGCAGCTCACCGAGCTCGGCCAGAACCTGCACGGGCTCACGCAGCGGCTGTTCGCGCTCGAAGGCGAGGCGCAGGCGCTCCTCGCCGGCACCAGGGCGCTGCAGCGCGGGCATCTCCGCGTCGCCGCCGACAGCGCCTATCACGCGATCCCCATCCTCGCGCGGCTCAAGGCGCAGCATGGCGGCCTCTCGTTTGCGCTGGCGATCGGCAGCTCGGCGACGGTGCTGAAGCAGCTGCTCGACTACGAGGCCGACGCTGCGGTGATGGCGAAGCTCACCTCCGATCCGCGGCTCCACACGATCCAGTTCCGCCGCGACCGCCTGATCCTGTTCGTGCCGCGCGCCCATGCCTGGGCCAAGCGCGCGCGCATCAGGCTCGCCGACCTCCAGGATCAGGATCTCGTGCTGCGCGAGCGCGGCTCGATCACGCGCGAGGTGTTCGAGGAAACGCTCGCCGCCGCCGCCGTGAAACCCGGCGCGATCATCGAGATCCAGACGCGCGAGGGCGTGCGCGAGGCGGTGGCGGCCGGCTTCGGCATCGGCGTGGTGTTCGAGAGCGAGTTCGGCGAAGGCGAGCGCTTCCGCGCGCTGCACGTTTCCGACGCCGACCTCGCCGTGGCCGAATACGTCGTCTGCCTTCAAGAGCGCCGCCGCCTCGCACTGGTGCGCGCGTTCTTCGACGCGGCCGCGGCGCTGGCGGCGGAGATCAAGCGCTAGCCGCGCCTCACCGTGAACCTATTCTGGGATAACGAATCATCGCTTTTATCTATGTAATAAATCCGTAATATGGATTGGAAGAAAATCCTCGGGTGGGCGTATAAACGGAAATAACGCCGGGGAATCACGGACCTAGCCGAGACTTTCCCCATGGTTTTCCACAGGCGCCCGGCCCTTGCCGGGCGACCCGGGCCCGACGGCCCGGGCCGGTCAAGGACCGGACGATGGGCAGTACGACGGTGTTGCTGCACTTGGTGGGCAGCGTGGCGCTCCTGTTGTGGGGCGTGCGCATGGTGCGCACCGGCATGTCGCGCGCCTTCGGCGCGCTGCTGCGGCGCGCGCTGGCGAGCGGCACGAAGAACCGCTTCAAGGCGTTCGGCATGGGCCTCGGCGTCACCGCGCTGCTCCAGAGCAGCACGGCGACCGGCCTCATCGTTTCGTCGTTCGCCGGGCGCAGCCTGATCGCCGGCAGCATGGCGCTGGCGATGATGCTCGGCGCCGACGTGGGATCGACGCTCGTCGCGCAGCTTTTCTCGTTCGATCACGCCTGGATCGCGCCGGCCGCGATCGCGCTCGGCGTGTTCACGTTCCTCGGCTCGAAGGCCGACCGCGTGCGCTCCGCCGCGCGCATCGCGATCGGCCTCGGCCTCATGTTCCTGGCCCTGAAGCTCTTGGCCGATGCCTCGGCGGCGCTGCGCGATTCGCCGGTGCTCAGCGCCGTGTTGCATTCGCTGGCCGACGCGCCGCTGATCGCGTTCGTGCTAGCCGCCGCGCTCACCTGGCTCGCGCACTCGTCGCTGGCGATGGTGCTGTTCATCATGGCGATGGCCGGCATCGGCGCGCTGACCTTGCCGCTTGCGCTCGCGATGGTGCTCGGCGCCAATGTCGGCGGCGCGATCGCGCCCTACATCGCCCAGAGCGGCGGCACGCCGCTCGCGCGCCGCGTGCCGCTCGGCAATCTCATCATGCGCGGCATCGGCGCGCTGGCGATGCTGCCGCTGCTCGGCTGGGCCATCGGCCCGCTCGAATTCGTCGACAACGACGCTGCCGCGGTGATCGTGAACTTCCACGTCATCTTCAATCTCGCGGTAGCGGCCGTGTTCCTGCCACTCGTCGGCCCCGTCGCCGCGCTGTGCGCGCGCCTGATGCCGGAGCCGCCGACCGTTGCCGATCCCGGCAAGCCGCGCTATCTCGATCCCGAGGTGACGGAGACGCCGGCCGTCGCACTCGCCTGCGCCGCGCGCGAGACGCTGAACCTCGGCGACCGCGTGGCCGACATGCTGCGCCTCTCGATGACCGTGTTCGAGAAGGACGACACCAAGCTGCGCCGCGACGTCGAGGTGGCCGACGATGCCGTCGACCGGCTGCACGAGGCGATCAAACTCTATCTCGTGCAGGTCTCGCGCCACGAGCTCGGACTCGACATGAGCCGGCGCTACATCGAGATCCTCTCGTTCGTGACGAACCTCGAGCATATCGGCGACATCATCGACAAGAACCTGATGGAATTGGCGGCGAAGAAGACGAAGTACCGCCGCGCCTTCTCGCCGGAGGGTCTCGCCGAGCTGAAGCAGTTCCACCGCCGCGTGACGGAGAACCTCCAGCTCGCGTTCAACGTCTTCATGTCGCGCGACGTCGAGCTGGCCAAGAAGCTGCTCGCCGAGAAGACGGCGATCCGCGCCGCCGAGCTTTCCGCGGCCGACAGCCATTTCGCGCGCCTGCGCGAGGGCCGGCCCGAATCGATCGAGACCTCGTCGATCCATCTCGACATCGTGCGCGACCTGAAGCGCATCAACAGCCACCTCACCTCGGTGGCCTACCCGATCCTCGAGGCCGCCGGCGCGCTGCGCGACAGCCGCCTCATCGACGGCGAAGCCGATCACTCAAGGAACGGCGTCTCGACCGTGGCGGCGCAGTTGCGCTAAGCGGAAGCGCCGTTCCCTCACTTCCCAGGCAATCGCGAAGCGATTGCCCGGGCCCCTTCTCTCCCGCTGCGCGGGAGAGAGAAGGGATGCCCTCACGCATGCCCGTTCTCTCTCCCACGAAGTGGGAGAGAAGGGGCCCGTTCGCCGCCCTGCGGCGAATGGGAAGTGAGGGCTTCAACCGCGCACTCGTGCTCCGGCGGAATCGTAGGGCGCTTTGACATGCAGCGTTGCCGCGCAGCGCTGGCCGGCGATGTCGATCTGCCATTTGCCGGAGGCGAGCCACGCGGCGTCCACCGCCGCGCCGCCGGCGTGCACCATCGCAAGGCACGCGGTGCGGCCGAGCGTGTGGCCGTAGGCGGCCGAGGTGACTTCGCCGGCGGGCTTGCCGTCGCGCACCACCAATTCGCCGCCCCAGGCGATCGGCTCGGGATCATCGAGCGTGAAGCTCACGACGCGGCGCGTTGGCGGCTTGGTCTTCGCGGCCATCAGCGCCTCGCGGCCGAGGAACGGCGTCGGCTTGTCGAGCTTCACGGCGAAGCCGAGGCCGGCCTCCCACGGCGTCACGTCGGGCGAGATCTCGCGGCCCCAGGCGCGGTACCCTTTTTCGAGCCGCAGCGATTCGAGCGCGTAATAGCCGGCGTCGCGGAGGCCGAGTTCGCGGCCCGCCGCCATCAGTGCTTCGTAAACCGCGACCGCGAATTCGGTGGGCACGTAAAGCTCCCAGCCCAATTCGCCGACATAAGTGATGCGGCCGGCGAGCACGCGCGCATAGCCGAGATC
>CAZUYG010000387.1:0-4291 GCA_964624265.1 uncultured Candidatus Odyssella sp. | reverse complement strand
CAACTGCGCGCGCACGGCCAAGACGGCGCTGCGCGACCTGCGCTCGAACCTCGCGGAGCTCGAGCGCCTTATCGAGCGGGAGAGCTGACCCGCCGCTCGGCCGGGGCGCCGGCGCGGCTCGCGCGATAGGCCTGATATTCGCGGTAGAAATCGGGCGCATACACGGCCAGGCGCGCGTCGTCCACGCGGCCGGTGCGCATCAGGAAATCGTAGACGAAATCCAGGATCGGCTGCTGCATCACCGCGCGCAGCCGCTCGTACCACATGAAGCTGCGCTCCATCGCGATCCCGAACCGCTCGCGCACCGGCTTGCGGATCTCGACGAAGCGCGGCAGCGCGGCGGCGACGTCGTCGCCCTTCTCGCAGAAGGCCTGGAACAGCGCTTCGGCGTCGTCCATCGCGAGCCGCGATCCCGATCCGATCGAGGGGTGCGCGCTACGCAGCGCGTCGCCGACCAGCGCGATGTTGCGGTAGTGCCAGCGCGCGTTGGTCGTGACCGGCAGATTGCGGAAATTCGACTTGTTGTCGATCAGCGGCGCGCCGTGCAGATCCGGCGCGAACACGCGCTCCATGTGCGCGCGCCGTTCCGGCTCCGACATCGCCGCGAGGCCCGATTCGCGCCAGGTCTGCGCGTCGCATTCGGTGACGAACGTGCTCATCGAATCCGTGTAGGCGTAGTAGTGCCCCACGTAATAGCCGCCCGCGAAGCGGCGGAAGGTGAGCCCGTTCGGCACCAGCGGGCGCCCGAGGCCGTACCAGGCGAGGTAATTGGTGACGTTGTAGCTCTGCGTCCCGAACTCGGATGCGTAGAGCTTGCGCACCGCCGAATTGGCGCCGTCCGCCGCGACGATGAGGTCCCAGCCCTCGAAACGGCCGATCGTTTCGAGACGCGTGTTGTGCTCCACCGCGATCCCCACCTCGCGCGCGGCCTCGGTCAGGATCGACAGCAGCTTCAGCCGCTCGATCGCGCCGCCGCGGTCGGCATAGGCGAGGCGGACGCACGCGTCGTCGAGGCGGATGTCCTGCCGGTTTTCGAACACCATCGCGGCGGCGATGCGGGCGGTCAGCTCGGGATCCGCCGCGCGCAGGCGGTCGAGCGCCTTGTCGCCCATCGCGACGCCGAAGCCGTAGGTGGCGTCCTCCGGGTTCTGCTCGACGACGACGATCTGATGCCGCGGATCGCGCCGCTTCATCAGCCGTCCGAAATAGAGCCCGGCCGGGCCGCCGCCGACGATCGCGATCTTCATGGGACGCCTCTCCAAGAGCGGCCGACGGCGTCGCCGCCGCGGCTCTTGACATATTGAACTCTATCGTCGAAAATTCGTCAAGTAAGAACAGATCGAGCGGCGGGAGAAATGCCCAACGAGCAGCTGGAAACGGCCGGCCTGCGCAACGCGCAGTGGACGATGCGCGGCCTGCCGGCGGGCACGTCGTGCATCCCCGTGCCGCTCGCCACGGCGGACGGCGCTTCGTGCTCCGGCTTCCTGTACTGGCGGGGCAGCCCGAAGACGGTCGTCTGCCTGATGCATCCGCGCGAATTCCTCGTCACGCACTATCTGATCCCGGCGATCATCGAATCCGGCTGCGCGGCGTGGACCCAGACGCCGCGCTCGGTCGGCAACGACATCCGCCTCGAGCACGAGATCGCGCTGTTCGACGTCGCCGCGGGTCTCAACCACCTGCGCGAGGCGGGATTCCAGCGCATCATCCTGCTCGGCAATTCCGGCGGCTCCAGCCTCTACACCTTCTATAACCAGCAGGCGCTGCTCGATCCCGCCAAGCGGCTTGAGCGCACGCCGGGCGGACGGCCCACCGGCCTTGCCGAGCTCGCGATGCCGGCGCCCGACGCGATCGTGTATGTGGCGCCGCATCCGGGGCAGGGCCGCCTGCTGATGAACGCGATCGATCCGTCGCTGACCGACGAGCGCGATCCGATGTCGGTCGATCCCGCGCTCGATCCGTTCGCCGCGGCGAACGGCTTCGCCGAGCCGCCGGCGAGCGCCACCTATGCGCCCGATTTCGTCGCGCGCTATCGCGCGGCGCAGGAGAAGCGCGTGGCGCGGCTGGACGGCATTGCCCGCGACCTGGTGAAGGAGCGCCTGGCCGCGCGGAAGCGTGCGAAAGAGGGCGGCACGCCGGCCGACCGGATCAAGGGCGCGCACACGCCGGTCATGGCGATCTGGCGCACCGATGCCGATCTGCGCTGCTGGGATCTGAAGATCGATCCCTCGGAGCGGCGCTACGGCTCGGTGTGGGGCCGCGATCCGTTCGCCTCGAACTACGGCGCGGTGGGCTTCGCGCGCTTCTGCACGCCGGAAGCGTGGCTCTCGACCTGGTCGGGCCTCACCTCGCGCGCCAACATGTACGAGACGCTGAAATCGGTCGAGCAGCCGGTGCTGATGATCGAATATTCCGGCGACAACACGATCTTCCCGGGCGACATCGATCGCCTCTACGGTACGATACCGAGCGCGAACAAGCAGCGCGCGAAGGTGCGCGGCGACCATCACGGGCGGCCGCTCGCCAAGGGCGAGCCGGCAGGCCGCGACGCGGCGGGCGCGCGCATCGCCGAGTGGCTGAAGCCGCTCGCGCTGACCTGAACGCGGCACGGCAACGGGATCCGAGGACACACATGGTGCGAAAGCCACTTCCGGGCGTCGTCTATCCGCCGGCCGAGGCCGCCGCGCGCTACAAGGCGGCGGGCGTGCTCGGCGAAACCACGCTGGGCCAGGCATTGCACGATGCCGCGCGGCGGTTCGCGGACCGCACCGCGCTCGTCGGCGGCGGCCGCCGCTGGACTTATCGCGAGCTCGACGAGATCAGCGACAAGGTCGCGGCCGCGCTGATCGGGCTGGGCCTCAAGCCGCTCGATCGCGTGATGATGCAGATCGGCAACGTGCCCGAGTTCTTCTTCGCTTCGTATGGATGCTTCAAGGCGGGGCTGGTGCCGGTGTGCACGCTCGCCGCGCACCGCGAATCGGAAATCGGCTTCCTCGCGCCGTTCACCGAGGCCCGGGCGCATTTCGTGCAGGGCAACCTCGCGAAATTCGATCTCTGTGCCTTCGCCGTCGAGATGCAGCCCAAGACCGGCGTCGCGCACATCATCGCCACCGGCGGCGTCAAGCGCCCCGGCGTGCATTCGTTGGAAGCGCTCATCGCCGGGATCGACGCCAAGGCGGCGCGCCGCGCGATCGATGCGCTGGCGATCGATCCGTGGAACGTCGCGATCTTCCAGCTCTCCGGCGGCACCACCGGCCTGCCGAAGGTCATCCCGCGCTTCCACAACGACTATCTCTACAACAGCCTCGCCGTCGCCGAATGGGTCGGCGTCACGCAGGACACCGTCGTCTATTGGCCGCTGCCCGCGGTCCACAATGCCGGCATGGTCGGATTCAACCTGCCGACGCACCTGATGGGCGGCGTCGTCGTCGTGACCGAGGAGGTGGATCCCGACACGTTCCTCGGCACGGTCGAGCGCGAGCGCGTCACCTACACCGGCGGCGCGCTGCCGATCGTCGTGCGCTCGATCGAGCGCCAGCGCAGCAATCCGTACGACATTTCCTCGATCAGGCAGTTCATCTCGCTCGATTCGAGCCCGATGATCGAGCGCGAGCTCGGCATTCCCGCCTACCACATCTTCGGCATGGCCGAGGGCGTCGTGATGTTCACGCGCGCGGTCGATCCGCCGGCCGTGCGCGCCGAGATGATCGGCCGCCCGATCTCGGAGCTCGACGAGATCCGGCTGGCGCGACCGGGCACCGACGATGCGGTGGCCGAGGGCGAAGACGGCGAGTTCTGCTGCCGCGGCCCCTACACGCTGCACGGCTATTACAAGGCGCCGGAGCACAATCAGAAGGCCTTCACGCGCGACGGCATGTATCGCTCGGGCGACCTCATGCGCGCGATGCGCGTCGGCGGCAAGCTCTATTACAGATTCGTCGGCCGCATCAAAGACAACATCGATCGCGGCGCCGAGAAGATCTCCGCCGAGGAGATCGAAACCTATGTCGGCCGCCATCCGGCCGTGGCCAGCGTGGCCGCCATCGGCATGCCCGATCCCACCTATGGCGAGCGCGTCTGCGTCTACCTCATCCTCAATGCCGGACAGGCGGCGCCGTCGGTGGCGGAATTGGGCGCCTTCCTCGGCACGCAGGGCCTCGCGAAATTCAAATGGCCCGAGCGCATCGAGGTGATGGAGAATTTCCCGGTCACGAAAGTCGGCAAGGTCAGCAAGGCGCTGCTGCGGGCCGACGTCACGGCCAAGCTCGAGCAGGAAAAGCCGCGCAAGGCC
>CAZUYG010000386.1:0-4295 GCA_964624265.1 uncultured Candidatus Odyssella sp. | reverse complement strand
ACAGCGGCACGCCCTCGCCCGACGCGATGAAGCAGCGCGCCAACGAAGAGAGCGAGGCCGATCTCGGCGTCTGGCTCGGCACCGCGCTCGACATGGTCAAGCCCAAGGGCAGCGTCGTGCTGATCCATCGCGCCGACCGGCTCGGCGAAATCCTGGCGCGCCTGCACGGCAAAGCCGGCGAGATCGCGATCCTGCCGCTGTGGCCAAAGGGCGGAAAGCCAGCGAAGCGCTTCATCCTGCGCGCCCGGAAAGGCATCCGCACGGGAGCCACGCTGCTGCCAGGGCTGATGCTGCACGAAGCGGACGGGAGGTACACCGCGGCAGCCGAAGCGGTGCTGCGCGATAGCGGCGCGCTCAACCCGATGGCATCTCTCTAGCCGAGACGCTCCAGATCAATCGGCTCGTTCCAATTGTCGAGAAGGGTCAGCCGGTCCTTCTCAAGCCAATCCTCCAGCAATGAGATCGCAAGATTGTAGGTCCCAGCCGCCGTTTGACCGCGAATGGTTGCAGCGACCGGTTCCTCGCGCCCGTAGCAGATTTCGGCGACATACCCGCTTCCATCGCGTCGTGGAGGCGAGATGGCCACGAAGAAGATACCAATCTCGCCGTCCGGACCGACGGCATTGGGTCTCATCGTCAATCCGCGTTCCGGCGTTTGTTTCGGAGGAACCCAATCGTTCTCCCAAGGCGGGTGTCGCGGAAGGTCGACATGTGCGCCCTCGAACGTGAAAAGGGAAAAATCCGACAGTGCAATGCGCAGGAAGACGAATGCGAGCGAATAGGAGTCCTGCGCTTCGTTCGAACGCGGGAAATGCGTTCTAATCTGGAGGAGCGAACAATTGACCGGGCACACGTATTCGCCGGGTCTGTCGCTGAAAGGATGTTGCACACGAATCGCGATCGGCCGCTGCCATCCGCGGCGATGCCGCGCGATGCCGTCGAAGGCGAACGGCGGGAATTCGAGGCAAGGCGGGCCGATCATGAGAACATTAACAGAACATCAATTCAGCGAAGTCAAGCCTCCCTTGGGGGCGCTTGGCGTAGCGTCATGACGCGTCTAATTTCCTGTCATTGCGCGAGTCTGCTACCCCAATGCCCCTCTTCTCCTCCGCCCCCGTCGTCACCGTCGTGCGCCTCTCGGGCATCATCGGCTCGCTGGGGCCGTTGCGGCGCGGCTTGAGCCTGCGCGGCGTGGCGGGGCAGCTGGAGCGCGCGTTCAAGCCGAAGCGCCTCAAGGCCGTGGCGCTGGCGATCAGCTCGCCGGGCGGCTCGCCGGTGCAATCGGCGCTGATCTTCCGCCGCATCCGCCAGCTCGCGCGCAAGAAAGACGTGCCGGTGCTGGTGTTCATCGAGGAGGTGGCGGCCTCGGGCGGCTACTGGCTCGCCTGCGCCGGCGACGAGATCTATGCCGACGAGAACTCGATCGTAGGCTCGATCGGCGTCATCAGCGCCTCGTTCGGCTTCTCCGAAGCGATCAAGCGGCTCGGCATCGAACGCCGCGTGCACACGGCCGGCGAGAACAAGGCGGCGCTCGATCCGTTCCTGCCCGAAGACCCGCACGACATTTCGCGCCTGAAGGCGATCCAGGCCGACGTGCACGAGAGCTTCAAGACGCTGGTGCGTTCGCGCCGCGGCAAGAAACTGCGCGCGGCCGAGGAGCAGCTCTTCAACGGCGATTTCTGGACCGGCCGCCGCGCGCACGAACTCGGCCTCATCGACGGCCTCGCCGACATGCGCGCGGTGATCACCGACCGCTTCGGCCAGGACGTGCGCATCGTGCCGATGGGCGAGCGCGTCGGCTGGCTGCGCCGCCGCCTCGGCGTGCGGACCGAGCGCGAGGCGCCCGAGATGCTCGGCGCCAGTTTCGCCGCCGGCCTCGCCGCGTCGCTCGAAGAGCGCTTTCTCTGGTCGCGTTTCGGGCTCTGACGCGTGCTGTCCTTCTGGAAGCTCCTTCTGCTCGCGCTCGTGATCGGCGGCGTGTGGGCCGGCGTTACGATCTACAAGCGCAATCAGCGCCAGCGCGAGCTCGACGAAGCGCGCGCGAAGCAGGCGCCGCCGAACGTCGGCCACATCAAGACGGTCGCCTGCCGCGTCTGCGGCACCTACATCCCCGAGCGCGGCGCGCAACGCTGCGAGCGCAAGGATTGCCCGGTCGTGGGCTGAGGCTCCCGCTTATGCATTGACCGGCGCGGCGATCGGCGCGACGGCGGGTGTATTTGGAATCGCCGCAGCGGTCTCCGCACCGTCGGTCGCCGGCAGCAGGTGCTCGATCGAATTGGCGTAGTAGTCGAGAACGTGGCGGTTGGCCTCGTTGATGCGGAGGAGGCCGTCTTCCTCCTCGACGAGGTGGCGGATCTTCAGCATCTCGAGGCCGAGCGAGATCGCATAGTCGCGGTCGGAGCGCGGCAGATAGGTGATCGCGCCGGCGCGGTCGAGCTCGCTCATGATGTCGAGCGCCGCGGCTTTCACGCCCTCGGCGTCGAGCAGCAGCGTGCCGCGGCGGCGGAACACGGCGGCCACCAGCGGCACCGGCAACACCGGCACCACGCGCGCGACCTTGCCCATGAGGTCGGAGGCGAGCGCTTTCACGCGCTCGATGCGCTGCTCTTGCGTCATCGCTTTCAGGTCGACGCCGCGCTCGGCGAGATAGGCCTTGAGCGAGATTGGCGAGCCGAAATTCACGCAGGCATAGCCGCTGATCCAGCGCCCGCGCATCGCGAGGCCGAGCTGGTGCAGCAGGAATTTCGCCGTCGTGCCGAGTACGAAGGTCTTGCTCTTCTTCTCCGCCTCGGGGTCGAGCGTGCGCAGCAGCGTGCGGTCCTCGACGACGCGGTCGTAGTTGATGCCGACCGGGATGAACGCCACGTCGCGTTCACCGGCCGGATCGAATCCGCGCAGGATGTAGTCGAGCAGGCCGAGCTTCGGCTCCCGTAGTTTTCCGTCGCGCGACAGCCCGCCTTCGGGGAACACGGCCTGCGGCACGCCGCCCTCGGTCGCCATCTGCACGTAGCGTTCGAGCACGCGGCGATAGAGCGGGTTCTTGGAATTGCGCCGCACGAAGAAGCCGCCCATCAGCTTGATGAGCGATTGCAGCGGCCAGACACGCGCCCATTCGCCGACGGCGTAGGAGAGCGCGGTCTTCTCCATCGCGAGAAAGGCAACCAGCACGTAGTCGAAATTGCTGCGGTGATTGATGACGAAGACCGGCGTCGAACCGGTGCCAAGGCGGCGCAAACCCTCGTCGTCGGCATAGCCGAGGCGAACGCGATAGAACGCGCGCGAAAGCCGTCGCGCCAAGGAATAGCCGACGCGGAAATAGGCATAGGCATTGAACGCCGGCACCACCTCGCGCGCATAGCGCGCGACGGTTTCGCTGGCCACCGCGCCGGGCATGGCGTTTTCCGCGGCGTATTGTGCTGCGGCCGCCTGCACCGCGCGGTCGTGCACCAGCCGGTCGATGAGGACCTGGCGCTTGGTCAGCGTGAATTCGGGAATCTTGACGTCGAGGCGAGCGCCCAGCTCGTCGAGCACGCGGTTCACGCGCCGGCGGATGAACCAGCGCACGCTCGGCACCAAGAGGCGATCCAGCGCCGCCCAGGCCGCGAAAATCGCGATCAGGATCAGCAGCCAGAGCGGGACCGGAACGGCCTCGGTCATGCGCGCAAGCGCGAAAGAGTCACGCGCCGGCCTTGGCCTTCTTCTTCTCCGCGTATTTCTTCTTCTCTTCCTCGACGAGCTCCTTCTTCGAGAGCTTGCCGATCATCGTCTTCGGCAATTGCGCGCGGAATTCGATCTCGCGCGGCAGCTCGTGCTTGCCGAGCGAGCCCTTGATCGACTCGATGATCTCTTTTTCGGTCGCGCTCATGCCGGCGCGCAGCTTCACGAAGGCCTTCACCGCCTCGCCGTGATAGTCGTCGGGCACGCCGATGACGGTGCATTCCTCGACGGCCTTGTGCTCGTAGATGCGCTCCTCGACGTTGCGCGGGAACACCTTGAAACCGCCCACCGCGATCATGTCCTTCATGCGGTCGACGATGAACACATAGCCGTCCTGGTCGATCAGCGCCACGTCGCCGGTGTGCAGGCGCCCGTCCATCAGCGTCTTCGCGCTGGCTTCGGGGTTCTTCCAATAGCCCTTCATCACCTGCGGCCCTTCGATGCAGAGCTCGCCGCGCTCGCCGAACGGCAGGATCTTGTGCGGATCCTCGCGGTCGGTGATCACGATCCGGGTCGCCGGCACCGGCAGGCCGATCGAGCCGGCTTTGTTCGTGCCTTCGATCGGATTGCAGCAGGCG
>CAZUYG010000385.1:0-4306 GCA_964624265.1 uncultured Candidatus Odyssella sp. | reverse complement strand
CGCGATACTCGCGCGGCCCCACGCCGTAAGCCGCGCGGAAGACGCGGCTGAAATGGGGCATGTCGTTGAAGCCCCAGCGCAGCGCGATCTCGGTGATGCGCTCGCCGGCATGCAGCGGATCGGCGAGCTCCGCCCGGCAGCGCTCGAGCCGGCGCGCGCGGATCTCGGCGCCGACGGTCGTGCCGGCCGCGTGGAACAGCCGATGGAGATAGCCCGCCGAGACGCCGAGCATCGCGGCGACTCGCGCGGCCGAGAGCGCGGGGTCGGCGAGCTGCGATTCGACGCAGCGTTTCGCGCGCGCGACGAGGGCCGTCTGCACGGCGGTGCCCGCGCCCGCAAAATCGCGCGCGGCGCCGGCGAAGGTCAGCGCGATGAGGTCCATCGTGCGCTCGATGAGGCCGGGCCGGAGCGCCGGCGCGACGTGGTCGATCGTGCTCGAGACCGCGGCAAGGTGCCCGGCCAATACGTGGCCGAGCGGCGACGAGGCGGCGACCGGCCGGCCGAGCCAGACCGGCGCCCGCGGCAGGCGCGGCGCCAGCCGCTCGTGCGGAAATTTGAGCACGAGTTGGCTGAACGGCTGATCGAACACGAACTCGTAGGGCCGCGTGCTGTCGTAGAGCACCATGTCGCCGGGCGCGAGGTCCGCGATCTCGTCGCCGTGGCGCAGCCGCCCGGGCCCGCGCGTCTGGAACGCCAGCATGATGCAGGCCTCGGTGGCGCGGCCGATCTGGCGCGGCGAGCGCAGCGCGCGCTGCGCTTCGGAAACGACGTCGATGAAGCTCGCGCTGGCCCCGCCTTCGAGCGCGAAGGTGCGCCGCAGCACCGCGCTGTGGAACGCGCCGCGCGCCGCGCGCGTGCAATCGAGGCCGACGAAGATTCCGCAGACCGCCTCTTTCCAGTAGGCATACTGGTCGCGCGGCGCGACCGTGTCGGTCGAAAGCCGCTGCACGAGCACGCCGGCTTCCGGCCGCTCGACGCGGCCCGGCAGTTTCGCCTCGGCAAGCACGATCGCCATGCGCCGCCCCCAGCCAGCACGGAAAGACTAGCACGAAACGGGCCAGGTCCGGCAGCGGCCAACCGCGCGCGAGGCGAGACGCGGACAAGATTTCGGCGAATGGCGGACAAGACGCGCGCGCGCCGACGCGCTCCCCTCCCCGCACGCCCGCATGTCTGCGGGCCAGGGAGCCATGACATGCCGAAATCCAGGAAGCCCGTGCTCGGCGGCCGCGAGAAGGTCAAGGTCGCCATCGCCCAGATCTCGCCCGTGTTCCTCGACCGCGACGCCTCGATCGGCCGCGCCGTCTCCGCGATCGGCGAGGCGGCGAAGAACGGCGCCGAGCTGGTCGTGTTCCCCGAAGTATGGCTGGCCGGTTATCCCTATTGGACCGAGGGCTGGGACTCCAGCATACCGGCCTGGATCGGCTCGCGCGTGGCGTTTCGCGACGCCGCCGTGCTCGTGCCGAGCGAGGACACCGACCGCATCGGCGCCGCCGCGCGCCAGCACAACGTCTACGTCGTGATCGGCTGCAACGAGATCGATCCGCGCCCCGAGAGCGACACGATCTACAACACGCTGCTGTTTTTCGGCCGCGACGGCGCCCTGATGGGCAAGCACCGCAAGCTGATGCCCACCTATTCCGAACGCCAGTTCTGGGGCATGGGCGACGGGCACGACATCCGCGTGTTCGAGACCGACATCGGCCGCATCGGCGGCCTCATCTGCGGCGAGCACGTGATGACGCTCGCGCGCGCGGCGATGATCGCCGAGGGCGAGGACATCCACGTCGCCGTGTTTCCCGGCGCCTTCGCGCTGCACACCGGCCCGCGCCTCGAAGAGCTCGACACGACGGGCGCCTTCTGGGGGCATTTCTCGGTGCGCGCGCACGCGTTCGAGGCCGGCGCGTTCGTGCTCTCGGCCTGCGGCATCCAGGACCCCGCCGACATCGCCGACGATTTCCCGCACAAGAAGACGATGAACATCGGCTACGCGCAGGGCGGCAGCTCGATCATCGCGCCGCTCGGCATTCCGCTGGTCGAGCCGACCTTCGGCAGCAAGATCCTCTACGCCGAGCTCGAGGCGTGGATGCCGAAAGCGCTTTCGGCGATCGTCGACACGGTCGGCCATTACGGCCGCCCCGACGTGTTCAAGCTGCTGATCCGCCAGGACGAGTGGCGCGAGGCCGGATCGCGCGGGCAACGCGTGAGCGCGGCGCTGACCGATCAGCTCAGGCGCTCGGCCGAAAAGCACGACGTCGACGAGCGCAAGGTGATCAGCGCCGTCGAACGGATGGCGCAAGCCGCCGAGTGAGCGCCCCGGCGGCGCCGCGCAATACGCAATCTCCGCGATCCGCCGCCGCGCATCGCCGCGCGCCTTCGCCGCTGTTGCCGGGGAAGGCGCGCGGCTATGATTCGGGCCCGCGCAAGCCGGCCCGGCCTGCGCGTCCCCGCGGAGAGGTTGCGGCGGCGGACTGGAGCGACATGCGCGCGAAGCGGCGCCGGACCGGACCGGCGACCTGCCGGATCTCGCCTGGCACGCGGCCGCGCCCGAGGAGGTTCTCGCCGCGCTCGGCACGCCGCCGCAAGGACTGAGCGAGGCCGAGGCCGCGGCGCGGCGCGCGCGGCTCGGACCCAACGTGCTTCCGGCGCCGGCCGGGCGCCATCCGCTGCTGCGCTTCCTCGCGCAGTTCAACAATGCGCTGATCTATTTCCTGCTGGCCGCGGCCGCCGCCGCCTGGCTGCTCGGCCACGTCGTCGACGCGGCCGTGATCCTCGCCGTCGTCACGATCAATGCGATCGTCGGCTTCTTGCAGGAAGACAAGGCCGAGAAGGCGCTCGGCGCGATCCGCCGGCTGATCTCGCCGCAGGCCAGCGCCGCGCGCGGCGGGCGCCGCGTCGCCGTGGCGGTGGCGGATCTCGTTCCCGGCGACATCGTCATCATCGAGGCCGGAGACCGCGTACCCGCCGATCTGCGCCTCCTCCGCGCGCGCGGGCTGCTCATCGAAGAGGCCGCGCTGACCGGCGAGTCGGTCCCGGCCGAGAAGCGCGAAGCGCCCTCCCCCGTCGATGCCGCGCTCGGCGACCGGCACGGCATGGCCTATTCGGCCACGCTCGTGCTCGCGGGCCAGGGCACGGGCGTCGTCGTCGCCACCGGCCGCCGCACCGAGATCGGCCGCATCAGCGCGCTGATCGAAGGCGTGCAGGCGATCACGACGCCGCTGCTGCGCCAGATCAACCGGTTCGGCCGCCGCTTCACCTGGATCGCGTTTGCCGCCTCCGTGGCGCTGTTCGCCTTCGCGACGCTGGCGCGCGGCTTCGAATGGACCCAGGCGCTCATCGCCGTCGTGGCCCTCGCCGTCGGCGTGATCCCCGAGGGCCTGCCGGCGGTCATCACGATCACGCTCGCGATCGGCGTGCAGCGCATGGCGGCGCGCAATGCCATCATCCGCCACCTCCCGGCCGTCGAGACGCTCGGCGCCACCTCGGTGATCTGCTCCGACAAGACCGGGACGCTCACGCGCAACGAGATGACCGCGCGCCACGTCGCCGCCGCCGGCCGCAGCCTGCGGGCCGCCGGCGCCGGTTACGCCCCCACCGGCGCGCTGACCGCGGAAAGCGGCGGCGACGACGTGGCCGCGCTCGAAGCCTGCGCGCCCGTGATCCGCTGCGGCCTGCTGTGCAACGACGCGCAATTGCGGGAGGACGGGGGAAAATGGATCGTCGAGGGCGACCCGATGGAGGGCGCGCTCGTGGCGCTGGCGATGAAGGCCGGGCTCGATCCCGCGCATGTGCGCGACGCCTGGCGGCGCCTCGACGAGATTCCGTTCGACGCCGAACACCGCTTCATGGCCAGCCTGCATGCCGCGCCGGGCGGCGGCGAGACGATCTTCGTCAAGGGCGCGCCGGAGCGCCTGCTCGAGATGTGCGCGGCCGAGGAAACGCCGGCCGGATCGCGCCCGCTCGACCGCGGCTTCTGGGGGGAGCGGATCGCGCGCGCGGCCGCCGAGGGCGAGCGCGTTCTCGGTTTCGCCGAGAAGCGCGTTGCCAGCGGAACCCGGCTCGGCTTCGGCGAATCGCAAGACGGCTTCGTCTTTCTCGGCATCGTCGGCTTCATCGATCCGCCGCGCGACGAGGTGATCGAAGCCATGGCCGATTGCCGCACGGCCGGAATCGCCGTCAAGATGATCACCGGCGATCATGCCGAAACCGCGGCGGCGATCGCGCGCAAGCTCGGCCTCGGCGGCGGCGAAAGCCGCGCCGTGACGGGCGCCGAGATCGACGCGACGCCGGAGGCGGAAATGCCGGCGCT
>CAZUYG010000384.1:0-4310 GCA_964624265.1 uncultured Candidatus Odyssella sp. | reverse complement strand
TTCACCGGCGACGCGCTGCTGATCCGCGGCTGCGGCCGCACCGATTTCCAGCAGGGCGACGCGCGCGCGCTCTATCGCTCGGTGCACGCGCGCATTTTCTCGCTGCCCGAAACCTGCCTGCTCTATCCCGGCCACGACTACCGCGGCCTGATGCAGACCAGCGTCGGCGAGGAGCGGCGCCACAATCCGCGCCTCGGCGGCCAGATCGCCGAGGACGATTTCGTCGGCTACATGCGCAATCTCGGGCTGCCGCATCCCAAGCAGATCGACGTGGCCGTGCCCGCCAATCTCAAATGCGGCGAGCCGCAGGGCCGCGCGGCCACGGACGAGACTCCGGGCTGGGCGCCGCTGATGCTCACATTCGCCGGCATCTGGGAGATCGCGCCGCAGTGGCTCGAGGAGCATGCGCGCGAGGTGCAGATCGTCGACGTGCGCGAGCCGCACGAATTCACCGGGCCGCTCGGGCACATCCCCGGCGCGACGCTGGTTCCGCTCGGCACGCTCGCCGAGCAGGCCAAGTCGATTTCGCCCGACAAGCCGATCGTCACGGTCTGCCGCGCCGGCGGCCGCTCGGCGCAGGCGACGCTGATCCTCAAGAAGGCGGGGTTCGAGCGAGTCGCGAATCTCGCGGGTGGAATGCTGCGCTGGCGCAGCCAGCAGTTCGGCGTCGAGGGCGCCAGCGAATAGGCCCGGCGAACGCGGGCGCCGCTTTCATTTGCGATAAATCGCATATATAACGCGGAAAAAGAGGGATTCGCCGCATGAGCAACTTCACCCCGGTTTCCGCCCTGATCGGCGGCGCGCTGATCGGCCTCGCCGCCGCGATTTACATCCTCGGCCTCGGCCGCGTGGCCGGCGTGAGCGGCATTCTCGGCAGCCTCCTGCGGCCGCGCGCCGGCGAGGCGCCGGCACAGCTTGCCTTCGTGGCCGGGCTGATCGCCGCGCCGCTGCTGATGGGCGCCGTGGGCGCAAAGCTGCCCGCCGTTGCGATCGACGCCTCCATCCCGGTGGTGATCGCCGGCGGCCTGCTCGTGGGCTTCGGCACGCGGCTCGGCGGCGGCTGCACGAGCGGACACGGCGTCTGCGGCATCGCCCGCCTATCGACGCGCTCCCTTGCCGCCACGATGCTGTTCATGGCCGCGGGTGCGGCGGTCGTGTTCCTCGCGCGCCACGTGATCGGAGGCTGATCCGATGCCCGTCCTCGTAGCGCTCTTTACCGGGCTCGTCTTCGGCGTCGGCCTCACCGTCTCGCAGATGGTCGATCCGGCGAAAGTGCTCGCCTTCCTCGACATCGGCGGCATCTTGCGCGGCGCCTGGGATCCGAGCCTGGCTTTCGTCATGGGCGGCGCGCTTGCCGTTTCCGCCCCCGCCTACTACGTCGCGCAGCGGCGCGGGCAAGCGGCGCTCGGCCCGCTGTTCATTCCGCCCCGGCGCAGGCTCGACAAACGTCTGGCGGTGGGCGCCGTGATCTTCGGGATCGGCTGGGGACTGGTCGGCTTCTGCCCTGGCCCGGCCGTGTCGGCCCTCGGCTTCGGCGCCGGCAAGGCCTTCGTGTTTTTCGCCGCGATGCTGGGCGGCATGGGAATTTACGAAGTGCTTGCTTCGCCGCGCGGCCCCGGCCTCACCGCCGCCGACATCGCCGTATAGTCGCGCGCTCGTGATACGGCCGTGCTTGCGGCCTCGCTGCCCAATGCTATGATTGTAAAGCAAAAGTTAACTTTTCCGGGATCCATGGGCATTCGGGGCGCATGCGCATCGATCTGCAGCTGCTGGGCCGATTCGGCGCCACGGTAGAATCGGACCCTCCGCACATCGTTCAGATGTCGGCGCCGCGGCGGCGCGCCGTCCTCGCCTATCTCGCGCTCCAGCCCGGACATATGGAAACCCGGGAGCGTCTGGCCGCCCTGCTGTGGGGTGACGCCACCGACCATCAGGCGCGCCAAAGCCTGCGCCAATGCCTGCTCGGGCTGCGCAGGGAGTTCCAGGTTGCCGGCCCGAACCCGCTGATCATCGAGCGCGACAGGGTCGGCCTCGACCCCGGACGTTTCATGGTCGACGCGCGGGAATTCATGGCACTGGCAGGGTCCGGCGCGGCCGGCGACGCCGAACGGGCCCTCGATCTCTACAAGGGCGAATTCCTCGACGGCTTCGAGCTCGACGTGGAACCGTTCAACGCGTGGCTGCGCGGGGAGCGCGCGCGCATCGCGGCCGCGGCGGCGGACGCCCTCGAGCGCGCCGCCGCTTCGCACGACGCGGCCGGAAACGGCGACGGCGCAGTGCGCGCCGCCGAGCGGCTCGCGGCTCTCGATCCGCTGAACGAGGCCGCACACCGCCTCCTGCTGCGACTGCTCGCCAAATACAGAAGCCGCGACGCGGCCCTCGCCCACGCCGATGGTCTAGCCGCAAGAATCCGCGGCGAACTCGACAGCGCGCTCGAAACGGAAACCGCAGCCCTGATCGCCGAGATCCGCGCGGCCGCTGCGCCGCCAGTGCCGCTGGCGGCACGCATCGGCCCGCCGCTGCCGGCGACGCCGTCGATCGCGGTCCTGCCGTTCGTCAACCTCAGCGACGACCCGGCCCAGGCCTATTTCGCCGACGGCGTGACGGAAGACATCACGACCGCGCTTTCGCGATTGCGCTGGCTGTTCGTGATCGCGCGCAACTCTGCCTACGTGTTCAAGGACCGCGCCGCGGACGTCCGCACGATCGCGCGCGAGCTCGGTGTCCGCTATACGCTCGAAGGCAGCGTGCGTGCGGCCGGCCCGCGAATCCGCATCAGCGCACAGCTCATCGACGCGGAGAAAGGCACCCATATCTGGGCGCAGAAATACGACCGCGAGCTGCACGACATCTTCGCGGTGCAGGACGAGATCACCGAGCACATCGTGGCCGCGATCGAGCCGCACCTCTACGCCGAGGAAGGCTACCGCGCCGCCGGACAGCCGCCCGAAAGCGTCGACGTGTGGGGCCTCGTCGTGCGCGCGATCGCGCTGATCAACAAGTTCGGGCGCAAGGAGAACGAGGAAGCCCAGCGCCTGTTGCGCCGCGCGATCGACATCGATCCCGACTATGCGCGCGCGCACGCGATCCTTTCGTGGGCGATCTGGTGGGCGACGCTCTACTACTATTTTTCCGACCGCTACGAGGGCTACCGCCAGAGCGCGCGCCATGCCGAGCAGGCGCTTCGACTCGATCAGAACGAGCCGTGGGCGCGCGTGGCGCTCGGTCTCAATCTCAGCACCGCCGGCCTGCACGAGCGCGCGCTCGCGGAGCATCAGGCCGCGCTGAGCCTCAACCCGAGCTTCGCGCTCGGCCGCATGACCTATGGCTGGGCCCTGCTGCGCGCCGGGCGGTTCGACGAGGCGATCGCGGAAACCGCCAAGGCGCTGCGCATGAGCCCGATGGACAGCTTCTTCGGCCTCTACACGCAGGCTCACGGCCTCGCGCTGCTGGCCGCGGGGCGCTTCGCCGAGGCCCTGCCCCATCTGCGCGAGTCGGTTTCGGCGGGCGCCGAGTTCGCCGGCCACTACAACACGCTGATCAGCTGCTGCGGCCATCTCGGCCATCTCGACGAGGCCAAGGAATACATCGACCGCCGCAATCGGATCGGCCCGCCGCTGCGCGTCAGCGTTCTCCGCAACAACCTGCGCGGCTTCGCCCATTGCGACCTGTTCGCCGAGGGGCTCGCCAAGGCCGGCGTTCCGGAATAGGCGATCAGCCGCGGCGCACCGCCACGGCCTCGATTTCGATCAGCAGATCGGGGTGCACGAGGCCCTTGATCT
This sequence comes from uncultured Candidatus Odyssella sp., assembly GCA_964624265.1. Taxonomy (GTDB): domain Bacteria; phylum Pseudomonadota; class Alphaproteobacteria; order Bin65; family Bin65; genus SBBV01. The sequence goes on along the minus strand of CAZUYG010000384.1, from coordinate 528 downwards.
CGACCAGGGTCGAGCAGGGAAAATCGCCGGCGAAGAACGCGCGCCGCGCCTCCGAGATGGCCGCGCGCTGCGCGATGTCCGTCGTGAAGACGGTGAGCTTCACCACGTCGTCCATCGTGGCCCCGGCGGCCTCGAGCAGCGCCTTGATCTTGGCCAGCGTCGTTCGTGTCTGCCCCGCCATCGAGCGGTCGCCTTCGGGCGCGCCCCCGACGCCGCCCGCATGCTGGCCGGAGACGTAGATCGTGTCTCCGGCCACGAGGCAGTTCGAGAACAGGCCCGGCGGCGGTTCCGGAGCGCCGGCCGCGACGACACGGCGGAAACGCGCGCCCATGCCCCGCCTATTTGACGAAGTCGTTGGTGTAGAGCTCGGCGATCGGCGTCGCTTTGCTGATGATGCCCTGCTTCAGATAGAAGCCCTGCACCGTCTCGAGCCGCTTCGCGTCGATCATGCCGAGCTTCTCCTGCCCCTTGTAGGTACGCTCGACGAAATTGCGCAGGATGGCGGCCATCAGCTTTTCCTTGCCGGCA
>CAZUYG010000383.1:1530-4312 GCA_964624265.1 uncultured Candidatus Odyssella sp. | reverse complement strand
GGCGAGGATTACGGCGAGGGCGCCTCGATCATCCAGGAGCGCAGCCACGCCTTCGCGATGAAGTCGTCGATCTGGCTCATGGACCCTCGGCCGAACCTCACCTCGATGGTCGATTGCGTCGAGAAGGCGTTCGAGCTTTCGGAGGCGTCGAACGAGCCGGTGTTCGTGCAGCTCCGCATCCTGGCCTGCCACGTGCAGGGCCGCTTCCACGCGAAGAACAACCGGATGCCGAAATTCTCGGGCAACAACAAGCTCGAGACGCCGATGTTCGACTACATGAAGGTGGCGAATGCGCCCTCCACCTTCGCGCAGGAGCGCATCAAGCTGGACAAGCGCCTGCCCGCGGCGATCAAGTTCATCAAGGACAACAAGCTCAACGAGACGTTCCCGGGCGACCTCTCCGAGATCGGCATCATCACGCAGGGCGGCCTCTACAACTCGGTGATCCGCGCGCTGCAGCACTACGGGCTCGCCGACAACGACGGCAACTCGCGCATCCCGATCTATTCGCTCACCGTCACCTATCCGCTGGTCGACAGCGAGATCGTCGAATTCGCGATCGGCAAGAAGAACATCCTCGTCGTCGAGGAGGGCCACCCCGACTACATCGAGCAGGCGATCCACACCGCGCTGCGCAAGGCCGACGTGCAGACGAAGGTGCACGGCAAGGGGCCGCTGCCGATGGGCGGCCAGTACAACGCCGATGTCGTGCAGAGCGGCATCGCGAAATGGCTGGCCGAAGTGAAGCCGGCGGGCGTCGATCTCGACCGCGCGCAGGCCCGGCCGAACGTGATCGGCAGCATCAAGGGCAAGGCGATCGGCTATCTCGGCGCGCCGGTGCCGATGCGGCCGCCCTCGTTCTGCACCGGTTGCCCGGAACGGCCCGTGTTCAGCGCGATCAAGCTCGTCGAGCGCGAGCTCGGCAAGACGCATATGAGCTGCGACATCGGCTGCCACACGTTCTCGACCCTGCCGCCGTTCAATCTTGGGCAGACGGTCGTGGGCTACGGCCTCGGCCTCGCGTCTTCCACGGGCGTCGGGCCGAATTTCGGCAAGCGCGTCATCTCGATCATGGGCGACGGCGGCTTCTGGCATAACGGCCTCGCCACCGGCGTCGCGGCCGGCGTCTACAATCAGAATGACTCCGTTCTGATCATCATGAAGAACGGCTACACCTCGGCGACCGGCTGGCAGTTCCTGCCGTCCTCGCCGAAGAAGGGCGACTTCGCCGGCTCGCGCATGTCGATCGAGAACACGCTGCGCGGCGTCGGTGTGCGCTGGCTGCGCAAGGTTCGCACCTACGGCGTCTCGAAGATGGTCGATACGCTGAAGGAGGCGCTGACCACGGCCGAGAAGGGCCTGAAGGTCATCGTCGCCGAAAGCGAATGCATGCTGGCCAAGCAGCGCCGCGTGCGCTCCGAGCGCGCGAAGCTGCTGGCGGAAGGCAAGCGCGCCACGCGCGAGCGCTTCGGCATCGACGAGGACGTGTGCACGGGCGATCATTCGTGCATCCGCCTCTCGGGCTGCCCGTCGCTGACGATCAAGGAGAACCCGGACCCGCTGCGCAAAGACCCGATCGCGCACGTGAACACGGGGTGCGTCGGCTGCGGCCTCTGCGGCGAGGTCGCGCACGCGGCGATCCTCTGCCCGTCCTTCTTCCGCGCCGAGATCGTCTACAACCCGACCAAGTTCGAGCGGTTCATGGCGAACCTCCGCCAGAAGATGATCCGCCCGTTCCTGACCAAGGAAGCCATCCGCCTCGCTCCGCCGCTGGCGCAGCAGGTGATGGAACCCGAAGAAGCCGCCAAAGCGGCGTGAAGGAAGGAAATTGAACAGGGAGCCGGGGAGTCGGAGAGAAGAAATTCTTGTGCGCTTCGCGCGCCATTCTTTTCCTCCCCGGCATCCCGGCTCCCTGTTCACCTGAAATCGTTTCCGGCGGTAAAGCGCCGCGCAGGTAGATTGAAATGGCGAAAGATACACCGCGTCCGATCACGCTATTGATCGCGGCCATGGGCGGCGAGGGCGGCGGCGTGCTCACCTCGTGGATCGTGAGCGCGGCGCGCAAGGCCGGCCATCCGGTCCAGGCAACCTCGATCCCCGGCGTCGCCCAGCGCACCGGCGCCACGACCTATTACATCGAGCTGATCCCGGCGACCTACGCCGAGATCCAGGACCGCGAGCCGGTGCTCGATCTGCATCCGGCGCCGGGCGACGTCGACGTGGCGATCGCGACAGAACTGGTCGAAACCGGCCGCGTGATCGAGAAGGGCTTCGTCAGCCCCGACCGCACGCTGCTCATCGCGTCCACGCACCGCATCTACGCGCTCGCCGAGAAGATGGCGATGGGCGACGGCCGCTTCGACAGCGACAAGATCCTGTCCGCCGCAAAATCCATGGCGAAGAAGACGCTGCTGTTCGACATGGAGAAGGCCGCGGCCGACGCCGGCAGCGTCGTCAACTCGGTGATCCTCGGCGCCATCTGCGGCGCCGGCGTGTTGCCGATTTCGCGCGAGGTGTTCGAGCAGACGATCAAGGACGAAGGCATCGCGGTGAAGGCCAACCTCGCCGGCTTCGCCGCCGGCATCGCCTATGGCAAGGGCGAGATCGTCGAGCTGAAGCGGAAGCGCGACATCACCTTGGCACCGGCCCCGTCCGCGTCGCCGGCCTATCGCTCGCACCCGGCGGCGGACGCGCTCAAGGCGCGCATCGAAAAGGATTTCCCGAAGGCGCTGCAGCCGCTGATCCTCGAGGCCTGCGGCCGCACGCTCGACTATCAGGACGA
>CAZUYG010000383.1:0-1430 GCA_964624265.1 uncultured Candidatus Odyssella sp. | reverse complement strand
TTCATGGCGCGGCCGCTGCTGCGCTGGGCCGAGAAGAAGCCCGAGCGCAAGAAGAAGACGCATATCGGCCTCCATGTCCGCACCGACACGTTCACGGGCTACATGAAGCTCCGCATGATGGCCGGGATGCGCTGGTGGCGCCGCGCCGGCTATCGCTACAAGGAAGAGCAGAAGCAGATCGAGCATTGGCTCGATCTCGTGCGCCGCGCGGCCGCGGTCGGGCGCGATTTCGCGCTCGAGGTCGTGGAGCTTGCGCGGCTCATCAAGGGCTATGGCAGCACGCACAAGCGCGGCAGCGGCAATTTCGACCGCATCGTCGCCGCGATCGTTGAGCCAGCGCTTGCCGCCAAGCGGCCCGCTGCCCCGGCGGTGAAGAAAGCGCGCGACGCGGCGCTGGCCGATCCCGAAGGCGAGACGCTCGGCAAGACGCTGGCCGAGCTCACCGCGCCGGTTCCCGCGCGGGCGGCGGAGTAGGGCGCCCCGGCGCGGACGATGTCGCGCCTCGCCGTCGCACTGCTGGTTCTGGTTTGCGCCGCCGGCGGCGCGCAGGCCCGCGAATTCGCGGCAAGGGCGCTCGCGTTTCATCCGGCATCCGCAACACTGGTGTTGGTGCGCGGCCGCGAAGGCGGCGTGCGCCTCGTCGATTTCGGCAATCCCGCGAAACCGCTCGAGCGCGAGATCTCGGTCGAGGCGCAGGGCGCGAGTTTCGTCGGCGACGGCGCGCGCATCGCGCTCGGCGAAAAGGGCCGGATCCGCGTCGTTTCGCTCGACGGCAAGAGCGCGGGTGCCGACGTCGAGGCCTCAAGGGAGCCGATCATCGCCGTCGCGGTTTCGCCGCGCGAGCAGGCCGTGGCATTGCTCGACCAGAAGCTCGGGCTTCAGGTCTGGGACTGGCGCGACGGGGCCGTCCGGCGGCGCTGGCAGGCCGTGCTCGATCGCACCACCGACTACTGCATCGCCGGCGACGTGGCCTTTGCGCCCGACGAAAGCGCCGTCGCCGCGATCACGTGCTTCAACAACGTCCATGTGCGCACGCTCGCGGGCCGGACCGTCGCCGTTCCGCGCGGCCGCGACGGATACGAATCCTGCTGCGGCGTGAGAATTGCGTTCAGCCCCGACGGTCGCTACCTGGTCGCCCGGCGCGGCGCACAGCCCGGCTGGTCCGCCTATCTGTGGACCTATCGCGGCGGAGCGTTATCCGGTGGCCGGGAGTTTCCGGGCACGGAGTTTGTGCGCGACATCGCGTTCCTCAAGGGAAGCCGCGACGTGATCGTACTCGACAATTCCGGCCTCCGCCGCGTCGACCCGCTCGCGCCGCGGCGCGCCACGACGATCCTCGAAATCTCGGCGCAGGAAACCGAGGCGATGGCGGTCTCGGCCGACGGCACGCGGCTTGCCATGATCGAGGGCGACAACACAATCACATATCG
>CAZUYG010000382.1:0-4329 GCA_964624265.1 uncultured Candidatus Odyssella sp. | reverse complement strand
GCCTACGAAGAGGTGTGCGGCTCCGGCAAATCGCAGATCGGCTTCGCCGAAGTGCCGCTCGAGCGGGCGCGCGACTATGCGGCCGAAGACGCCGACGTGACGTGGCGCTTCCACGCGACCTTCAAGCCGCGGCTCGTCTCCGAGCGGCTCGCGACCGTTTACGAGACGATCGAGCGGCCGCTGGTGCCGATTCTCGCCGGCATGGAGCGCGCGGGCATCACGGTGGACCCCGCCGCGCTCAAGGCGCTTTCCGACGATTTCGCGGCGCGCATGGCCGAGCACGAGGCGGAGGCGCACACGCTCGCCGGCGGCGCGTTCAACATCGGCTCGCCGAAGCAGCTGGGCGACATCCTGTTCGAGAAATTGCAGCTGCCCGGCGGGCGGAAGGGCAAGACCGGCGCCTACGGCACCGATTCCTCGGTGCTCGAAGGCCTCGGCGACGCCCACCCGCTGCCGCGAAAGGTGCTCGAGTGGCGGCAGCTCCAGAAGCTCAAGAGCACCTATGCCGACGCGCTGCTGACGCAGATCAACCCGTCGACGAAGCGCGTGCACACCTCCTATTCGATGACCGGCGCGCAGACCGGGCGCCTCTCCTCGACCGATCCGAACCTGCAGAACATTCCGGTGCGCACCGAGGAGGGCCGAAAGATCCGCCGCGCCTTCGTGGCCGCCAAGGGCATGAAGCTGATCTCGCTCGACTACTCGCAGATCGAGCTGCGCCTGCTCGCCCACGTGGCCGACATGGACGTGCTGAAGAAGGCGTTCCGCGACGGGCTCGACATCCATGCGATGACCGCCAGCCAGGTGTTCGGCGTGCCGCTCGACAAGATGGACGCGAACACGCGCCGGCGCGCGAAGACGATCAATTTCGGCATCATCTACGGCATCTCCTCGTTCGGCCTCGCGAACCAGCTTGGCATCTCGAAGCAGGAGGCCGGCGCCTACATCGAGGCGTATTTCCAGCGCTATCCCGGCATCCGCGATTACATGGAGCGCACGAAGGATTTCGCGAAGCGCAACGGCTTCGTGGTGACGCCGTTCGGCCGGCGCATCCACATCACCGGCTTCACGAGCGGGCAGCCCGGCATGCGCGGCTTCGCCGAGCGCCAGTCGATCAACGCGCCGCTGCAGGGCGGCGCCGCCGACATCATCAAGCGCGCGATGATCCGCATCCCCGATGTGCTCGCGAAGAAGAAGCTCAAGGCGCGGATGCTGCTCCAGGTGCACGACGAGCTGCTGTTCGAGGCGCCCGAGGCCGAGGTGGAGGCGACGATCGCCGCGCTGAAGCCGGTGATGGAGAAGGCCGCGCTGCCGGCGGTCGAAATCTCCGTGCCGCTGGTCGTCGACGCCGGCAGCGGCGCCAACTGGGCCGAAGCGCATTGAGCACCGCGCTTTGCCGGCGGCGGCGACGCGGCGCGGGCACGGCGCCCGGAGCAATCTCGTAGATTCTGCGTAGTTCCGCTTGCGTGCCTTGCCGGGCGGGCGTAGAAGCGGGCCGATCATCCCGGAGACATGGGGACTTAACCTGATGCGAATCCTTAAGATTCTGTTGGTTTCAACGTGCCTCGCCGCCTTCGGCGCCGGCACGGCCTTGGCCGCGACGACGCCGGTCGCCGCGACCGGCCAGCCGACCGCGAAGAAGACCAAGGTCGTCAAGAAGAAGTTCGTTGCCAAGAAAAAGGTCGTGAAGGCCAAGCGGACCGTGAAGAAGAAGTACGCGGTCGCCAAGGTCACGAAGACCAAGAAGAAGCCGGCGCCCTCGACCGACACCGAGGCCGCGCCGGGCAGCCCGCCGGGCAGCTCGCCGAACTGACCGGCTTCTTTCGGGGCCGGGCCGCGCGAACGGCCTATCGTTCGCGCGGAGCCGGCGGACGAATCGCATGCGCAAACTCGCACCGCTCCTGGCGCTGGCCGCCGCCGCCTGCGCGACCTCGCAGCCGCAGGCGCCGCGCGGCGCGCCGGAGCTGGGCGTCGAGTTCACCTGGACCGGCGTCGCGCCCTGCACCGACGTTTCGCCCCGCATCGTCGTGCGCGACATGCCGGCCGGCACCCGGCGCTTCCGCGTCGAGCTCGTCGACGTCGATTCGATGATGAGCCGGCACGGCGGCGGCGAGGTGGCGGCCGCGCCCAGCGGCGAGATTCCGGCCGGCGCGCTCAAATCCTATCGGGGGCCGTGCCCCTCGCAGAAGCCGGTCGAATACGAAATGCGCGTCTGGGCGCTCGACGGCGCGGGCCGCGTCGTCGCCGAGGGCAAGGAGCGGCAGATTTTCACGCCCGGCCAGCTTCGCCGCCCGAGCCGCTCCGGCCAGCGCTAGCGGCGCAGCCGCGCCTCGGTCTCCGCCACGCGGCGCTTGACGGCGATGAAGCTGTCGGGGCTCAGCGACATCGAATCGATCCCGCACTCGACGAGGAATTCGGCGAATTCCGGATGGTCGCTCGGCGCCTGGCCGCACAGGCCGACCTTGGCGCCGGCGCGATGCGCCGCTTCGATGACCGTGCGGATCATCCATTTGACAGCTTCGTCCTGCTCGTCGAACAGCGCGGCGAGATCGCCGGAATCGCGATCGACACCGAGCGTCAGCTGCGTGAGATCGTTGCTGCCGATCGAGAAGCCGTCGAAGCGCTCGGCGAAGCTCTTCGCGAGCACGACGTTCGACGGGATCTCGCACATCACGTAGACCTGCAGCCCGTTCTCGCCGCGCCGGAGGCCGTTCTCGGCCATCACCTCCAGCACCCGATCGGCTTCCGCCGTCGAGCGGCAGAACGGGATCATCACGACGACGTTGCGGAAGCCCATCTCCTCGCGCACGCGGCGCAGCGCGCGGCATTCGAGCGCGAACCCGTCGCGATAGCGCGGCGAGTAATAGCGCGAGGCGCCGCGGAACCCGAGCATCGGGTTCTCCTCGTGCGGCTCGAATTCCTTGCCGCCGATCAGCTTCGCGTATTCGTTCGTCTTGAAGTCGCTGGTCCGCACGATGACGGGCTTCGGATGATAGGCGGCGGCCAGCCGGGCGAGGCCGCGCGAGAGCCGGTCGACGAAATAGTCCGTCTTGTCGCCGTAGCCGCGGGTGAGGTCGGCGATCTGGCGCCGCGCCGCCTCGTCGCGCACCTCGCCGAACCGCGCGAGCGCCATCGGATGGATCTTGACGTGATTGTTGATCACGAACTCCATGCGCGCGAGACCCACGCCGTCGGCCGGCAGGCGCCACCAGCGGAACGCGGCGGCGGGATTGGCGAGGTTGAGCATCACCTGCGTGCGCGTGGGTGGAACGTCGTCGAGCCGCACGTCGCGGATCTCGATTTCGCCGAGGCCTTCATAGACGAAGCCTTCGTCGCCCTCGGCGCAGGACACCAGGATTTCCTGCTCGTCGTGCAGAAAGTGCGTCGCCGATCCGGTGCCGACGACCGCGGGGAGGCCGAGCTCGCGGCTGACAATGGCGGCATGCGACGTGCGCCCGCCGTGGTCGGTCACGATCGCGCGGGCGCGCTTCATGATCGGCACCCAGTCGGGATCGGTCGTTTCGGTCACGAGAATCGCGCCGTCGCGGAACTGCGCGATGTCCTGCGCGCTGCGGACGACGCACACCTGGCCCGAGACGGCGGCGCTGCCGATGCTGAGCCCGCTCAGCAGCGCGCGGCCCTTGCGCTTGATCCGGTATTCGCGCAGCACGCTGGCGTCGCGGCGCGATTCGACGGTTTCGGGGCGCGCTTGCACGACGTAGAGCTTTCCGTCCTCGCCGTCCTTCGCCCATTCCATGTCCATCGGCACGCCGTAGTGCTTTTCGATGAGGGCGGCCCAGCGCGCGAGCTGCAGGATCTCGGCATCGGCGAGCACCGCGGCCGACTGCTCCGCGCGCGAGGTGGGCACGTTGCGCGTCGGCTTTTCGCCCGACGCGTAGACCATCTTGAGCGCCTTGGCGCCGATCCGTTTCTCGACGATCGGGGCGAAGCGCGCATCGCCGATCAGCGGCTTGAAGACCTGGTATTCGTCGGGATCGATCTCGCCCTGCACGACGTTTTCGCCGAGGCCCCAGCCGGCGTTGATGACGACGATCTTGTCGAATCCCGTCTCGGTATCGATCGAGAACATCACGCCGGCGCCGCCGATGTCGGCGCGCACCATCTTCTGGACGCCGACCGAGACCGCGACCTCGAGATGATCGAAGCCCTTCGTGGCGCGATAGCTGATCGCGCGGTCGGTGAACATCGAGGCGTAGCAGCGCTTGCACGCCTCGAGCAGCGCGTCTTCGCCGGTGACGTTCAGGAATGATTCGAGCTGGCCGGCGAAGCTGGCGTCCGGCAGGTCTTCGGCGGTGGCGCTGGAGCGCA
>CAZUYG010000381.1:3075-4337 GCA_964624265.1 uncultured Candidatus Odyssella sp. | reverse complement strand
AGCGTCGTCTCCTGGCTGACGAGGCCGATGGCGCCGCGCAGGCTCGCCAGAGTCACCTCGCGCACGTCCTGGCCGTCGACCAGTACGCGCCCGGCATCGACGTCGTAGAAGCGCGGGATGAGGTTGAGCACGGTCGATTTGCCGGCGCCGGACGGGCCGACCAGCGCGACCGTTTTCCCGGCCGGCACGTCGAGCGTCATCGCGGTGAGTGTCTGCGCGCCGCGCCGGTAAGCGAAGGTGACGGCATCGAGCTTGACCGCGCCCTGCGCGACAGCGAGCGGCACGGCGCCCGGCTTGTCTTCGATCTTGGCGGCGAGATCGAGCACCGCGAAGACGCGCTCGGCGGCCGGCAGCGCATCCTGCAAATTCGCGTTGAGCTTCGCGAGCTTGCGCACCGGCTCGTAGGCCAGCAGCAGCGCGCCGATGAAGGCGAAGAACGTGCCCGGCGTGCGGCCGCCATAGATGACCTGCCAGCCGCCATAGAGCAGCACCGCGACGATCGCGAGCCCGGCCAGGAATTCGAGGATCGGCTCGGAGGCGGTGCGCACGCGCGAGGCGCGGAAATTGAGCTTGAACAGCCGGTTCACGACGGCGTCGGCGCGCGCGCTCTCGTATTGCTCCATGCCGTAGGCCTTCACATGGCGGATGCCGGTGAAGCCCTCGTCGAGCAAGGTCGTGAACTGCGCCATCTCCGACTGCGTGTTCGCGGACACTTTCCGCATCTTGCGGCCGAGCTTCGCCACCGGCCACGCCGCCAGCGGAAAGACGAAGAAGCCGACGCAGGCCAGAACCCAATCCGTGTAGAACATATAGCCGACGAGGCCGATCACCGCGAGCGAATCGCGCCCGATGCCGGTGAAGGTGTCGGAGAACACGGTGCGCAGCTTCGCCGCGTCGGACAGGAAATTCGAGATCAGCTGGCCGGCCGCCGTGTTGTGGAAGTGGTCGAGATCGGCGCGCATGAGCCGCGCATACATGCCGCTCTGGATGTCGGCGACGGTGCGATGCCCGATATATTGCATCATCATGTCGCCGGTGTAGGAGCACACGGCCTTGACCGCGAACACGGCGACGATCGAGGCGCCGAGCCAGTAGAGCTCGTTCATGCTGCCGCCCTTCATCGCGCCGTCGATGATCGGCTTCAGGAAATTCGCCATCACCACCATCGCCGCGGCGGCAAGACCCATGAACAGGAACGCCAGCGCGATGCGCCAGGTGTGCTTCCTCATGTAGTCGTGCAGCAGCCGGCGCACGAGCGGCCA
>CAZUYG010000381.1:0-2975 GCA_964624265.1 uncultured Candidatus Odyssella sp. | reverse complement strand
TCTCTCCGCAATATCTTATCGACAACGAGGTTGGCCCACCATTGCGACATGAACGAAGCCTTGACCGCGGCGGGATCGTAGACGCGGTCGACCCAATCGAGGAACGGCGTCGGCGTTTCGCTGTTGTAGCGGCGATACTGCTCGAAGAAATAGTCGATCATGCCGACCTTGGCCTGGCGCATGTGGCCGTAGCGCCAGGACAGCTGCTCCATCGCCTCTTCGACCGTGCGTCCTTCATGCAGGATGCGGTAGAGCGCGCCCATGAGGCCGGCGCGGTCGGCGCCGGATTTGCAGTGCATGAGCGCCGGATAGCGGATCGTTTCGAACAGGCGCTTGGCGCCGTGGATGAGCTCTTTGGACGGCGTGTCGCGCGATTTCGTGGTGAAATCCACCAGCGCGATGCCGTGCTTTTCGCAGCTTTCGCGCTCGAGCACATACCAGCCCGAATCGTTGCGGCCGCGCAGGTTCACGATCGTTTTGATGCCCTTGCGGACGAGGGCGCGGAAATGGATCGGCAGCGGCTGGCCCGAGCGATAGAGCTTGTCGGAGACACGCGCCCGATTGACGTAGACGAGGCGGATGAAGCCGTGGTCCACGGCCATGAGATCCCAAAGCGCGCGCCGCCGCCCGCCGCTGGCGGCGAGATCGAATTTCGGCTGGCTCATGCGCGGCAGGCCGTCGTGCGGCGCCACATCCGGGGCCTTCTCTCTGAAATCGCTCGAAATTTCGAGGGGACGCGGCGGACAATAAGTTAGCCGCCGCCCGCCGCGCAAGCGCCCGGATGGACGCGCCGGTTTAGTGGGCGCGCACCTGGGTTTCCCAGCCGTCGAAGCTGCCGCCGAAATCCTCGGCCATCGTCTCCATCAGGTGGAACACGGTCTCGAGGGCGGCATCGTCGGGCACCACGTCGGCGGTGGCGAGGCACAGCCATTCGCCGCGCACGCTGGGCCGGATCCGGCAGCGGAAGCCGGTTTCGCCGAGCTCGCGGCCCACGGCGGACGCGGCGCGCTCGGTCGGGAAATACAGGAAGAAATCGAACGCGCAGCGCCGGCCCGTATCGAAGCCGATACGATCCAGCGCCGTCAGGGCCTGCGTCGCGTGAAAAGCACCCATGCCGTCATCCTCCGGCCGCGCCGAGCTTGCGCAGCTGATAGCGCGCGATCTCGCGATGGAATTTGGAGCGGCAATCGGCGAGGAAACGCTCGTAGACGGCGCGCGCACGCGCGCTGTCGTGCTTCTCGCCCCAGGCGGAGGCTTCGACGATGGCTTCGCCCAGCGAACGCGAGCCTTCGCGGCAGAGCCGGTCCATCTCGCGCACCGTGGCGACGAAATCCGCGCGATCGACCGGAAAGCCGCTCGCGCGCCGATCGGCGCCGAGCATCACCATCACGCGCTGGATCGCGGCGATGGTGTCCGCGTCGATGCGTTTCGCGAGGTCGTCGTCGGCCAGCGCCGCGAGCGCGCGCAGCCGTTCGAAATCGTGCTGTCGTGGCATCGTCCAAGGTCCCCGTCTGGCGCCCGTCGTCTCTCTCCCCAGGGCGCGACGCGGGAGACTAGACGGCGCCGATTACTCCGGAATTAAAGCGGGCGCGGGCGCCGCCGCAGGATTTGCGGCGGCGAAAGGTTGCAGATTTCTTAGGAACAGCTCGGCGCATGCGCCCCATGAGAAGGTCTCGGCATGGGCGCGGCAGTCCTCGGGCCGCTTGCCGAGCGCGGCGCGCGCGGCCTTGGCGAGATCCCAATCGAGGCAGCCGATTTTCGGATCGGCGGCGACGTCGATGGGCCCCGTCACCGGGAAGGCCGCCACCGGAACGCCCGAAGCCAGGGCCTCCAGCAGCACGAGGCCGAACGTGTCGGTCAGGCTCGGGAACACGAAGACGTCGGCCGAGGCCATGTGCGCGGCGAGGTCTTCGCCGCGCTTGTAACCCGTGTAGACGGCCTCCGGGTAACGCATTTTCAATTCCTGGAGCTGCGGGCCGTCGCCGATCACGACTTTGCGGCCCGGCAGATCGAGCTTCAGGAACGCCTCGATGTTTTTTTCGACGGCGACGCGGCCGGTGAACAGGAAGACCGGCCGCTGCCCGTCGAAATGCGCCTTGGGCCGCGGGCGGAACAGCGCCGTATCGACGCCGCGGGTCCACCGTTTCAGATTGCCGAATCCGTATTGCCGGAGCGTTTCCGCCAGCGAGTGCGTCGCCACCATCACGCCGGACGAGGGCGCGTGGAACCGGCGCATCATCGCGTAGCCCCAGCGGACCGGGATGCGCCAGCGCGCGTGGATGTATTCGGGGAATTTCGTGTGGAAGCTCGTCGTGAACGGCAGCCGGCGCCGCAGGCAGTAGCGCCGCGCCGCCCAGCCGAGCGGGCCTTCCGTGGCGATGTGGATCGCCTCGGGCGCGAACGCGTCGATGAGCCGGCGCATCTTGCGCGCGGGGAACAACGCCAACGGAATTTCGGGATAGGAGGGCGTGGGGATCGTGCGAAAGCGGTCGGGCGCGATCACCTCGACGGCGTGGCCGGCGCGCCCGAGCTCGCCGCGCACGGTATCGAGCGTGCGCACGACGCCGTTGATCTGCGGATACCAGGCGTCGGTGACGATGAGGATTCGCACTTCAGCGCACCTCCGCGGCCTGGCGCGCGCGTGCGGGCGCGAGGAACGCGGCCGGGTCCTCGACCCAGCGCAAGATCTCGAGCGTGCCGTCGGCGTGCTCGACGAGCGCCGTGCAGCTTTCCACCCAGTCGCCGTCGTTGCAGTAGGTGACGCCGGCGATCTCGCGGATCTCGGCGTGGTGGATGTGGCCGCAGACGACGCCATCGGCGCCGCGCTTCGCCGCCGCTTCGGCCACCGCGTGCTCGAACCGCGAGATGTATTCGACCGCGTTCTTGACGCGCTGCTTCAGATACGCCGACAGCGACCAGTAATTGAGGCCGAGCGCGCGCCGCAGCACGTTGATCCAGTGGTTGGCGGCGAGCGC
>CAZUYG010000380.1:0-4338 GCA_964624265.1 uncultured Candidatus Odyssella sp. | reverse complement strand
GGCGGCGTAGTGATCGAGCGCGCGGTCGAGCAGGCAGCGGCCCGCGACCGTCACCAGCGGCTTCGGCATTCGCTCCGTGATCGGCCGCATGCGCAGGCCGAGGCCCGCGGCGAGCACCATGCCGGCCGCGATCGTCTCGCCCGAAGCGGTCGTCAGCGCGCTCATGGCGCCGCCGGCGCGCGGCGCTGCGCCGCCGGAACGTGCGCATCGAACCAGCACTTCAGCGGCGCCAGCGACGGGTGCAGCAGCGCGCGCTCCAGCAGCCGCCAGACGCGCGGAATATGCGCGAGATAGCGCGGCTTGCCGTCGCGCTTCCACAGCCGCGCGAAGACGCCGATCACGCGCGCATGGCGCTGCGCGGCCATCACCGCCGCCGCGGCCGCGAAGGCGGCGCGGTCCTGGCCCGGAAAGGCGGCGAGGTAGCGTTCGGTCATCGCCCGGCGCAGCGGCTCGGGCACGTCGCGCCGCGCGTCCTCGAGCAGCGAAACGAGGTCGTAAACGGCAGGCGCGCGGCTCGCGTCCTGGAAGTCGAGCAGGCCGCAGCGGCGCACGCCTTCGCGCGCCGGCAGCCACATGATGTTCTCCGGGAAGTAGTCGCGCAGTGCGAGCGCCTCGGGCACGCCCTTGCGCAGCGGCAGCAGCGCGCGCCACGCCGCTTCGTATTCGGCCCGGTTTCGGGAATGAACCAGTCGAGCAGCAGCGCCGCCTTCTCGAGCAGCGTCGCCTCGTCGTAGTCGGGAACGTCCACGGCCAGCGCGGCGGGCGCGCGATGCAGCGCCACCAGCGTATCCACCGCGGCGGAATAGAGCGCCGCCGCATCGCCGTGCTCCAGCGCGCGCGGAAAAGTCTCGTCGCCGTAATCCTCGATTACGAGCAGGCCGCGCTCTTCATCCGCTTCGTAGATGGCCGGCGCAGAGAGGCCGAGGCTGTCGAGATGGCGCGCGATCCTGCACCACGGCCGCACGTCTTCCTGCGGCGGCGGCGCATCCATCAGCAGTGCCGGCCGCGGCCCGCCGGTCAGGCGGAAATAGCGGCGGAACGAGGCGTCGTGCGCGAAAGCCTGGCGCCGCGCGCCCTTCCAGGCGCCGCCCGACAGGAACGTCTCGATGGCGGCCTCGCGTGGCGTCATGCGGCCAAACGCTTCGCCGCGTGCGGTGCGACCCGCGCCATGTTCGATATCCGCCTCGTTACCGGAGAAATCGTGTAACCGCGATAAGCCACGGAGGACATTCCGTCCGCAACGGTGAAATTAGCGTTCATGCGGCGAAGGCGTCGGCCATGCGCGCCCCGGCTTCGCCCGCGGCGGAAATGTCGAACCGGCGCGAGTCCGGCGCCGCGCCGAAAGCGATTCGCACCGCGATGCGCCGCGCGGGCAGCAGCGGGCCAAGCCGCTCCGGCCATTCGATCAGCGCGATGCCCCCGGCAAAGGCCTCCTCGATGCCGAGCTCCAGCGCGTCGTCCGGCCGCTCGATGCGGTAGAGATCGAAATGCCAGATCGTCGCGCGCGGGAAATCGTAGGTCTGCACGAGCGTGAAGGTGGGGCTCGGCACTTCGGGCGGCGGCAGGCCGGCTTCGGCCGCGAACGCGGCGATCAATGCGCGCGCGAATGTCGTCTTGCCGGCGCCGAGATCGCCCTCCAGCGCCACCACGTCGCCCGGCCTCAGCGCGCGTGCCAGGGTGCGGGCCAGCGCCGCCGTCGCGCGTTCGTCCGCGGCGGCGGCCGTCCTGTGGAACGGCGCGGCCGTGTCCCGCGTGCTTGGTCCCGGCGTTCGAATGGGCTAAGACCCCGGCGTTCGATGCGCGCCCGCCTTAGTCCGAAATCCCATGCCGAGTAAAGCGGAGGATATCCGCGCCGAGTCCGCCGAAGCCGACGTGGCCATCATCGGCGCCGGCCCCGCCGGGCTGTTTGCCGTGTTCCAGTGCGGCATGCTCGGCCTCTCCTGCACCGTGATCGACGCGCTCGAGAGCACGGGCGGGCAATGCGCGGCGCTCTATCCCGAGAAGCCCATCTACGACATTCCCGGCTATCCGGTCGTCGATGCGGCCGGCCTCGTCGCCAGGCTGGAAGAGCAGGCCGCGCCGTTCCGGCCGCGCATGCTGCTCGGCCGGCGCGTCGAGGCCGTGGCGCAGGAGGGTGCGCATTGGCGGCTCGCCACGTCCGCCGGCGAGTCGATCCGCGCGCGCGCGGTCATCGTGGCCGCCGGGGCGGGGGCGTTCGGCCCCAACCGCCCACCGCTTCCGCATTTGGCCGACTACGAGGGCAAGAGCGTCTTCTATCTCGTCAAGCGGCGCGAGGATTTCCGCGGCAAGCGCGTCGTCATCGCCGGCGGCGGCGATTCGGCGGTGGACTGGGCGCTGTCGCTGGCCGAGGTGGCGAGCGTCGCCGTCGTGCACCGGCGCGACAAGTTCCGCGCCGCGCCCGAGAGCGTCTCGCGCCTGAAAGGGCTCGCGGCGGCGGGCAAGATCGAGATCGTCGTGCCCTATCAGCTCGCGGCGCTGGTCGGGAAGGGCGGCGGGGTGCTCACCGCGGTCACGGTCGAAGATCTCGACGGGCGGCGGCGCGATCTGCCGGCCGATGCGCTGCTGCCGCTGTTCGGGCTCGCCGCCAGCCTCGGGCCCATCGCCGAATGGGGCCTGGCGCTCGAGCGGCACCAGATCGCCGTCGATCCCGCCACCGGCGAGACGAACCAGCCCGGCATCTACGCGATCGGCGACGTCGCCGCCTATCCGGGCAAGCTGAAACTGATCCTCACCGGTTTTGCCGAAGCCGCGCGCGCCGCGCACAGCGCCTATCACCGCTGCCGCCCGGGCGCGGCGCTGCATTGGGAGTATTCGACGACCAAGGGCGTGCCGGGCCGGTAACGACGGCCGTTCCGCTTGCATCGGGGCACGGAAGGGTTGCAGCATCCGCGCGGCGCGAAGCGGAGGCGGCGGTGAATCCGGGGCAGTGGGTCTATTACCATGTCTTCAATCGGCCGCCGGGCGCACGCACGGTATTGCCGATCGGGCCGTCGATTCTCGCCGGGCTCGTCGTCTTCGCCGCCGTCTGCGGCGTGTCGGTCCTCGCCGCGCACATTTCCTACAATGCGGGCATGGGCGCCATCATGGTGCTCGGGATCATGGGGCTTTCGTTCGGCTACCGCAGCGGCATGCTCGCGGTACTGGGCGCCACGTTCGTGGCGCTGCTGCCCGCGGCGATGGCGGTCGGCGGCGTCGGCGACTACGCCAGGGCCAAGGCGATCCGCAGCGCCGTCGTGACGCCGGCCGAGATGCCGCGCACCGACACCGACGTGTTCGACGTCAAGGATTTCCGCGTCGCCGCCGAGTTCGCGCATGTCTACCGCACGCAGCGCATGATCGGCGGCAAGCCCGACGCCGTGTTCTATGGCGTGGCACCGCTCGTTCCGGCGGCGTGGCAGAAAGGCGAGCCGGTGCCGGCGTGGCTCTCGTGCACGGGCAGCGAGGAAAACTGGTGCACGCAGGTGCTCGCCTATCCGCTGCGCGGCGCCAGACGTGTCGATCCGCGCGAGCATGAGCGCTATCGCAACGCGGTCGAAGCCGCGGTACGGCGCCACGGCCTCGCGGCCGGGCCGGCGCCGCTGATCGTGCAGCACACGGTCACGCCCGAGGAAAGCGCGGGCGGGGCCATGACCGGCATGATCGTCATGCCGATCCTCGGCTTCCTCGTGTGGCTGCTCGGCTTCCTGCTTTGGCGCGCGCTTCGCCCGGCAAAGGCAACCGCGCGCATCAAGGGCTGAGCGCGCCTACGCGCCCAGCGCCTTGCGGATGCGGGCGCCCGCGCCCGAAAGCCGCGCGGCCGGCTCGTTCGCGAACACGAAGCGGATGTATTGGGCGCCGTGCGTCTCGCCCCAGCCCTTCATGCCGGTGGCGCAGATGCCCTCGGCGAGCAGGCGGTCCGACATCGTCGCGCCGTCGATGCCGTAATCCGACACGCGCAGCAGCATCGACCAGCCGCCCGCCGGCACGCCGACCGGAAGGCCCCGCAACTCGCGCAGCAGCACGTCGCGCCGGCGCTCGAGCTCGGCCACATAGGCGGAAAGCGTTCCGCGCGAGCGTTCGAGCGCGATCGCCGCCGCGTCCTGCGCGATGCCGACGGGCACAACGACGTTGGCCATGCCGACCGCGGCGAGATCGGGCATGTAGGCCTCCGGCGCCACGATCCAGCCGACGCGCCAGCCGATCATGCGCAGCTCTTTCGAGGCCGAGCCGACCGTGATCGTGCGCGAGGCCATGCCGGCCAGTCCGGCAGGATGGACGACATGGCGCCCGTCGAACAGCAGACGCTCCATCGCCGCGTCGACGATGAGCAGAAGGTCG
>CAZUYG010000379.1:0-4340 GCA_964624265.1 uncultured Candidatus Odyssella sp. | reverse complement strand
ACCGCCTCCAGTCGGCGGCCGTCACCGGCCAGCCGCTGCGTAGCTTCACCACCAACGCCGCCGGCGACATCACGCTCGACGACCGGGGCTCGGGCAACACGGTCACGATCGCGATCGGCGCCGACGCGCGGCCGCAGACCATCACCGTGGCCGGCGCCGGCGCCACGACGGTCAGCTACAAGCACAACGCATTCGGCGAGCGCGTCAGCCGCGTCGAGGGATCGACGACCACCCACTTCCACTACGACCAGGACGGACGGCTGATCGCCGAGTCCGACGGCACCGGCGTCGTGATCCGCGAATACCTGTGGCTCGGCGACAAGCCCTTGGGCCTCGTCGTCGGCCCCGCCGCGTCACCCACGCTCTACTTCGTCCACGCGGATCACCTGGAGCGCGTCCAGAAGATCACGGACGCCACGCAGGCCATCGTATGGGACGGCCAGTTCACGCCCTACGGCCGCACCCACGCGATCACCGGCACGGTGCAGAACCCGCTGCGCTTCCCCGGCCAATGGGCCGACCCGGCGGCCAACTACTTCTACAACTACATGCGCGATTACGATCCCACTCTCGCGCGGTATCTGAGCAGCGATCCGATCGGGACCCGGGGCGGTCGAAATCGGTTCGGCTACGCTGGTGCCAACCCTCAGAATTTGACCGATCCAACAGGAGAGGCCAGCTGGCTCGGAACCGCCGTACTATTTGGCGTCGTCAATGTCGGCCTCAGCTATGCGCTAAATCAGATATCCGGGAGTTGCCAGCCCTATACGTTCACTCAGGGGCTTACAGACTTTGGAATTGGTGCACTTCTCGGTGTGGGCGGCCGCTTTCTGCCGCGCTTGCTGGGATTTGGTAGAGCAAGGCCGCCGGGTGGGCCGGGTCTGGGGCCCAGTTCAGGAGCAGGGCCGGGCGGACCTGGAGCGGGATTTGGTGGCGCTACCGGTTCAGGATCGGTAGCTCTAGATACCAGTGCTCTTATTGCGGCTGTCGAGCGAGGCCAGATAAGTGCAGTACTAGCCGGCAAGACGCCGATTGTTCCAATTACAACCGCGAAGGAGTTTTTGCGCGGTGGTTCGCGTGAGGCATTGCAGGCGTTTCTTTCTCAGACTGGTGGCCGCGTCGGTTTGGCAGGTAGCGAGGGTGCGGTTGCCAGCTTACAGCAGCAAGCGGTGGCACTTGGTCGAGTGCTAAGCACTGCCGATGCGCGGGTAGCAGCAAGCGCAATGCGAGAGAGGGTAGTGCTCGTCACGCAAGATCGGCGATTCCTAAATTTCCTAAGAGCGATCGGCTACCCGGCGAGGGGATTCTAATGAGCGCATTCAACAGACTGCGTGCTGAGATAATTTGTCCAAGTTGCGCCGATCTCGTGCAGATCACCGCGCAATTCAAGTATGGCCGAGTTTGGCAGTATGACTACGCTATCGGCGACAAACTTCGTTGGGATGGCAACAATATCGGGAAGCCGCACTGGAAGCACGTTGTGGTTGATGCGGTCGCCGAAACACCGTGCCCAAAATGCGGATTTGATCACGAGTGGAATCTTTACGTTCACGTAGAAAATAACCACCTCGCAAAGCTGGAAAATGCGACGGGCGAACACGATTTTGTGCGGCAGGAAAAGACCTACATTGTATTGCGAGAGTAGGCGGCGGCACCATCAAGCGCACGCAGAGCCGCGCCTATGACGAGCTCTCGCGGCTCCTCCGGACCATCGGCGCCGCGACGCAGACGACGCAATTCGGCTACGACAACAACAGCAACCTCGTCTCGCTGACCGACCCGCTGAACAAGACCACGGGGTTCGGCTTCGACGCGCTCAACCGGCTCATCACGGCCACCAACCCGCTGATGGGCGTGCGCACCACCGGCTACGACCCGCAGAGCAACGTCGTCAGCGAGGCCGCTACCGCTCCGCGTCCGCCTCCGCGCCGCGGCGGGCGGGCGGGGCTTTGCCTTTCGCCGTGAAATAGCGGTCGATGCCTTTGAGCAGCCCTTCGGCCAGCCGCGCGCGGTAGGCGGGGTCGCGGAGCTGGTGCTCTTCCTTGGGGTTGCTGAGGTGCCCCACCTCGATCAGCACCGAGGCGACGTCGGGCGCCTTCAGCACCGCGAAGCCGGCCGAGCGCAGCGGCTTCGGCACCATCTCGACGCGGCCGTCGAGGGCGCCGACGATGGTTGCCGCGAGCCGGTGCGCGTTGTGCAGCGACTGGCGCTGCGCGAGGTCGATGAGAATGCCGGCCACGCGCGTGCCGTTGCGCGAGATGTCGACGCCGGCCACCACGTCGGCGCGGTTCTCGCGCCGGGCCAGCGCGGCCGCCTCTTCGTCGGAGGCCTGGGTGGACAGCGTGTAGACCGAAAGGCCGCGGCTGGCGCGGAACGGGCTCGAATCGGCGTGCAGCGAGACGAACACGTCGGCCCCGGCGCTGCGCGCGATCTCGAAGCGCTGGCGCAGCGCGATGTAGTAGTCGGCGCCGCGCGTCATCAGCACGCGATAGCGCCCGCTGGTCCAGATCCTGTCGCGCAGCTCCTTGGCGATCAGCAGCACGACGTCTTTCTCGCTGGTGCCGTTCTTGCCGGTGGCGCCCGGATCGATGCCGCCATGGCCGGGGTCGATGACCACCAGCGGCGCGTCGCCGCGGGCGCGCTGGCCGGCGCGCGCCTCGTCGCCGGGCGCCGTGTAGTCGGGCAGCTTGCCGCGCTGCTCGCGCAGGATGCGGTCGAACTCGTCCTTGCTGATGCGCTCGAGGTCGATGACCAGGCGCCATTCCTGCGCCTTGTCTTTCGGCGGCAGGGCGAAGGTTTTCTGGATGCGGACCGGGCGGTCGACGTCGAACACGATGCGGCGCACGTCCTTGCCGAAGCTGCCGTAGCGCCAGGCGGTGACCGGCGGGCTGTTGAGCCGCGCCTCGGCGCCGAGCTGCCAATCCACCGGCGGCAGGTCCACGATCACGCGGTAGGGCGCGCCCAGCACATGGGCCCGGAACTGGACGGCTTCGGAGAGGCCGATCGAGATGCGCGTCAGGCCTTCCTGGCGGCTGATGCGCACCTCGCTGACCGTGGGCTCGGCCCGGGCCGGGGCGCCGCACGCCAGCGCGGCCGCAAGGCCGAAGCCCGCCGCAATGCGCCTGATTCGACTGAGATGGCGCCCCCGCCCCTCTTCAATCATCGTGGCAATTCCCGGCCCCCAGCCTTTGATTCTTTTGCAGTTTATCCCAAAGATCGGTTACGGTCCAACGCTTCCGGGCGTGCCCGCCGCAGGCCCGGGGAAGGACCGCAAACCCGATTCCATCCCCTGCCGAGGAATTGATTTACGAACGCCCGGAGAACAGCTATCTTCCCTCCCAGCCGCGGACTGCCTTGGCCCGGTCGACGGGCAAGGCGGCGAGCGAGGCCTCGGCCGGGCTTGCCGGACCCACCCTTTGGGACCCTGGCGCCAGCCGGAGCGGAGCGCGCTGCGCCGCGGCTGCCCATCACAACTTGCGAAGCCGTCGCCACGGGATTCATTAGATACCGGCGCCACGCGCTAGTTACGGGGACCTCGATTTTCTTCGTCGAACGCCCCGGCGCTGCCTGCGCGCAACGCCTTTGGCCCGCTCCTTGGGCCCGCGCGATGCCCCTATACCGCCGCTTGCGGTGCCGGGCCGCCGATGCTTACTCCCGAGCCGCCGGCTTCGCTCCAACAGCGAAGGGGCCGCGCCATGAGCGCCCGCCCCGCCGCAGAGAGAGAGCGAATGGCCAAGCGTATGTTGATCGATTCGACCCATCCGGAAGAAACCCGGGTGGCCGTGATCAGCGGTAACCGCCTCGAAGAATTCGATTTCGAAAGCGCGCGCAAGAAACAGATCAAAGGCAACGTCTATCTCGCCAAGGTCACGCGCGTCGAACCCTCCCTCCAGGCCTGCTTCGTGGAATACGGCGGAAACCGCCACGGGTTTCTGGCCTTCAACGAAATCCACCCCGACTACTACCGCATCCCCGTCGCCGACCGCGAAGCGCTGAACCGCATGGTCGCCGAGGCGATGGCGGCGCAGGACGACGACGACGACGAGCCGCCGCAGGAACGCCGCCCGCGCGGGCGCCGGCGCGGCCGCCGCCGCGGCGGGCGCCACGGCGACTCCGACGAGCAGCAGGCATCGAACAACGGCGATCACGCGTCCGGCGAGCAGCCGGCGGGCGAGCCGTTCCCGGGCGATGCGCCGCTCGAGGGCGATTCGGGCGAGCCCGGCGTGCCGCCCGCCTTCGGCGACGGGCCGCGCGAAGACACCGCCGCGTTCGACATGGAGCGGCCGGAGCGCGTGGCCAGCGAGCCGCTCGATCTGCCCGGCGAGCGCGAGGAGCACACC
>CAZUYG010000378.1:0-4342 GCA_964624265.1 uncultured Candidatus Odyssella sp. | reverse complement strand
TCGCGAAGACGCGCTCGTTCGCGCCGAGGCCGGGCGCTTCGCCGAGCACCATGCGCGTGAAGCCGCGCGGCGAGACCGCGCCCGAGGCTTCGAGCCAGCGAAGCATGCCGGAGTGGCGCACCGGCACGTCCACGACGAAGGGCGGGCTGGCCGCGATGCCGGCCTGCGCCGCAAGCGCCAGCGCGACCGGCTCGCTCTCCGCCACGATCGGGCCGAGCGAATGCGCAATTCGCCCCTCGCGCCCGAGCACGTAGCCCACGATCGCGTCGTCCGCTTCCGCGACGAAGGCGAGATAGGGCGCGCGGCTTTGCAGATGCGCGAGGATTTCGCCGCGCTGCATCGCGCTGCGCGGCGCGTCGTAGGCCGCGACCGCCGGCATGTCCGACGCGGTGGCGCGGCGGATGCGGATGCCCGCCGGCGGCGCGGCCTCCGCCGGCGCGCGCTCGATGTGCCAGCGCTTCAGCGCATAGACGTCGGCGAAGCCGAGCGGCAGGTAGACCGGGCGGCCAAGCTCGGTCGCGTCGAGGCCGGGCGTGGCGCCCCGCGCGCGCGCCATGTCGATGCAGCGGCGCAGAAGATGCGTGCCGATGCCGCGCCCGCGCCACGCCTTCGTCGTCAGCACCATGCTGAGCCACCAGAGCCGCGGCGCCATCGGCAGCGCGAGCGCGCTGGCGATCCATTGCCCCGCCTCGTCGGCCATGCCGATGCCGTGGCCGAGGCGCAGCATGAAGCGCCAGTCGGCGGCAACCTGGTTCCACCCCGCCTCCGCCGAAAGCGCCACGAGGCTTTCGGCATGCTCGGGCGCCAGGCCGCGTTCAAAGGCGCCGCTAAAAGCGTCCATCGCGGAGCTCGTAGCGCGTGGGTTTGTTGAGCGTCGGCATGTCGCGGCCGAGCCAGTCGGCGGTCCACTCGACCATGCGCATCAGCGGGACCGAGGGATAGCCGAATTCCGCGCACATTCGCGCCGTATTCGTCAGCCAGCCGGCGGCGCTCTCCTGCCCGGCGAACACCGGCTTTTTGCCGAGCAGGCGCCCGCATTGCTCGGCCACCCAGCGCACGCTGATCGTTTCGGGCCCGCTCACGTTGATCGGCGTCGTCGGCGTCGTGACGTGGGCGAGGCAGCGCAGCGCGATCGCATTCGCATCGCCCTGCCAGATCACGTTGACGTGGCCCATGGCGAGATCGATCTCGATCCCGTCGCGCACCTTGCGGCAGATGTCGTGGATCACGCCGTAGCGCATGTCGATCGCGTAGTTGAGGCGGTAGATGCGCCCCGGCGTGCCGTGCAGTTTCGAGAAATACTGGAACACGCGCTCGCGCCCGAGGCAGGTGTAGGAATAGTCGTTCGGCGGCGGCAGCGGCTCGGTCTCCTCGGTGGCGCCCTGCCCGTTTACCGGCACGAACGGATAGACGTTGCCGGTGGAGAACGCGACGATGCGCGAGCGGGCGAACGCCTCGGCGACGGCGCCCGGCACCAGCACGTTCATGGCCCAGGTGAGCGGCGTGTCGCCGCTGGCGCCGAATTTGCGCCCGGCCATGAACAGCACGTTCGGCGCCTTCGGCAGCTTCCCGATCGCGGCGCGGTCGAGGAGATCGCAGGCGATCGTCTCGACGCCGGCCTGCGTCAGGCTTTCGCGCAGGCCCGCCTCGCTGAAGCGCGCGACGCCGATGATGCGGCGGTCGGGCGCCGCGCGTTTCGCGAGGCGCGCGAGCGTCGGCCCCATCTTGCCGCCGACGCCGAGCAGCATGATGTCGCCCGGTGCCGCCGCGAGATCGGCGACGAGGGCGGCGTCGGGCGCGGTCATGAAATCTTCGAGCGCTTCGACGTTCTCGAAGCGCGCGGGCAGGACGCGCGGGCTCATGCGGACACCTTCTGGCCGGCCGGGCGCAGCGCCGTCTTCGACGCCGCCGGCATCGGGCGCATCGACGCGAAATCCATGGCGCCGGCGACCGCGAAGCCGTCGCAGTCGAGCGAGCCGATGCGGAGCTGACCCTTCTCGATCTTGAGCCGCGCCGGCGCGTCCTTGCCCTTGTGATAGAGGTCGGGATGCGCGGCGACGAAAGAGCGCTGCTCGCCCTCCGGCGCGAAGCCCATGCCGTCGATGAAGTGATGGCCGTTGCGCTCGACATGCGTGAGGCCGAGCATCGAGACGAGGCAGAGATCCTGCTGCACGCTCACGCCGGCCCAGGTCGTGAGATCCTCGGCCGACATGAAATAGCGCGCCGCGCCCGCCGCGGCGTTGAGCTTCGCCACGCGCGCGGCGTTGATCAGCGACTTGTAAAACCCCTTGCAGTTCTTGCTGGAGACGCCGGCATAGCCGAGCTGCAGCGCGGCCGGAAAGGCGCCGAGATCGCCGTCCGACTCGTCGATCTCGAGCGGGCGGTGCTGCGCCAGCGCCGCCACGGATTTCGACAGCGCCACCGCGCGCTTGATCGGCTGCTCGATGAACAGGATCGAATCGACGAGGCGCTTCAGCTGCGGCGTCTCGGTCATGCGCCGCCACAGCTCGGCGATGCCTTCGACGCTGTCGTACTGCTCGTTGCCGTCGAGCGTCGCCTTGTAGTCGCCGGCCTCTTTATCGAGCACGGCGGCGATGCGCGTCAGCCGATCGAGATCGGCGTCGACCTTGCCGCCGACCTTGAGCTTGTAGTAGCGGCAGCCATAGTGGCGCGCGACTTCCTCGAGCGTTTCGGGCAGACCGTCGCCGACGCGGTGCTCGGCCGGCTGATCGGAAGCCACGATCGGATCGACGAGGCCCACCGTGTGGCGGACGTCGATCTTGGGCGCCATCTTGAGGCCCACGAGGAACTTCATGAAATCGAAGCCGGCGAGATCGGGGGCGAGGCCGGCGGGATCGATGCCCGCCAGGTTGGCGCGCATGATGTCGGTGAACGACAGGCTGAGAACGCGCCCGAGCGCGTCGACGATCGCGCGGTCGAGCAGCGCGGGGCCGAAGCTCGCGACCAGCGGATTGAGTTCCAGCGCGGCGCCGCGCGCGAGCTGATCGCGGTAGGTGTCGGCGTAGAACGCGAACGGCGTGGCCGTGCCGCGCGCGCGATAGAGATCGACGGCGATGTCGATCGCCTGGCGGAGCTGCTCGACGTTCTGGTCGTCGGTGAGCGCCAGGTTCTTGTCGAACCATTTCGCGGCCAGCGTTTCGGCGGCGACGCCGGTGGCCCGCCGGCCGTCCTGCGTCGAGACCGTGACGCGCAGCACGGCCTGCACCGCGTCGGTGACCGTGACGACGCCGAAGCGGAACGGCAGGCGCAGCTTCACGTCGCGCTCGAAGCGTTCGACGTTCTCGATCCTGACCTTGCGCGGATCGCCGGTTCTCATGCCGTGGCCTCCATCAATCCCTGCACGTAGCCGATGGCGCGCGCCGCGCAGGCGGCGCCGTCGGGCTTGTATTGGAACGGCTCCATGGCGATCCAGCCCGCGTAGCCGGTTTCGCGCAGCGCGCGCACGACCGGCGCGAATTTATCTTCGCCCTCGCCCGGACCGCGGCGGTTGCGGTCGTTGAACTGCACGTGCGCGAGAAGGCCGGCCGGCATCCATTTCCGCACGAGATCCGCGACCGGCATGTTCTCGGTGAGCCCCGCCGAGGACGTGTCGAGCATCGACTTCACGGCCGGATTGCCGATGCGCCGCACGATCGCGGCCGCTTCGTCGAGCGTGTTGACGAAATCGGCGTCGGGCGCGGCCAAAGGCTCGATGCAATAGACGACGCCGGCTTTCGCGGCATCGTCGGCGATCGCGGCCCACGCCGCTTCGCCGCGCTTCGCGGCCTCGGCCCTATCCGGCCCGTCGCCGATGCGCCGCTGCGCCGGCGAGCCGTGCACGAGATAGCTTCCGCCGAGCTCCGCGCAAAGCTCGACGAGCCGGCGCATGACCTCGACCGTGCGCTCGCGCACCGCGGGGTCGGCGCTGGTGATCGAAAGCCCGGCCGGCGCCACGAGCAGCCAATGCAGGCCGCTCACCGCCACGCCCGCATCCTTTGCCGCGCGACGCAGGTCCGCCCGTTCGGCTTCCGGCATGCGATACGCATTTTCGCCGAGCGTGAACGGCGCCACCTCGAGCCCGGCATAGCCGAGCTCGGCGGCGAAAGCGCATTGCCGCGCGAAAT
This sequence comes from uncultured Candidatus Odyssella sp., assembly GCA_964624265.1. Lineage (GTDB taxonomy): Bacteria > Pseudomonadota > Alphaproteobacteria > Bin65 > Bin65 > SBBV01. Next base: position 218 of record CAZUYG010000378.1, on the reverse strand, counting down.
CGAACGCGCGCAGCACTTCATTGCAGAGGGAAAGCTTCATGCGGGTTCCGGTTGCCCTTGACGGCTTCCGCCGCGCAAGGTCAATCTGTGGCGAATAAGTAACCAATTGGGTACTTCAAAGTCCAGGCAAAGGGAGGGCTCGATGAAGCGGATCATGATGACGGCGCTCGCGGCTGCGGCGCTCGCCGTGGCGCCGGCGGCGGCGCAGAACTATTCCT
>CAZUYG010000377.1:0-4350 GCA_964624265.1 uncultured Candidatus Odyssella sp. | reverse complement strand
CCGACAGCTGGCCGGGGCAGATGCGCACCGTGTTCCGCGATCACGAGCGCTTCGTGCAGACCTATTTCAGCACCTACAAGGGCTTCTACTTCACCGGCGACGGCTGCCGGCGCGACGCCGACGGCTATTACTGGATCACCGGCCGCGTCGACGACGTCATCAATGTCGCCGGCCACCGGCTCGGCACGGCAGAGGTGGAAAGCGCGCTCGTGGCGCACCCGAAGGTGGCCGAATCGGCCGTCGTCGGCTTCCCGCACGACATCAAGGGCCAGGGCATCTACGCCTATGTCACGCTCAAGGCCGGCATCGATCCCACCGAGGATCTCCGCAAGGAGCTCGTGCAGTGGGTGCGGAAGGAGATCGGCCCGATCGCGACGCCGGACATGATCCAGTGGGCGCCGGGCCTGCCGAAAACCCGCTCGGGCAAGATCATGCGCCGTATTTTGCGCAAGATCGCGGAGAATGATTTCTCCAATCTCGGCGATACGTCCACCCTGGCCGATCCGGGGGTGGTCGACGATCTCGTGAAGCATCGGGGCAAGTAGCGTCGTATAGAAGTGCGTCCTTACGGATCGCTGCGCAGGGCCGCAGCGGTCCGGGATGGCCCGGGGAAGGGGAGTGCCAAGTGTCCGCAAGCCGGCTCGTATCCAACGGTTCCGTTGCGTCCGCCTTTGGCAGATCGCTGAGGATGACGGCCTTCGCCGGGCTGGCGGCGTTCGGCCTCGCCGTCGCGTTCGCGGCGCCGGGTTCGGCGCAGGCGCGCAAGAGCTATAATTTCCTCGATCTGCCGTGGGGCGCCGACATGGCCGCGTCGCGCGCGAAGCTCGAAAAGGCGGGCTTCCGCATCGCGAAGCCGCCGGTCGAGGGGCACCAGGAAGAGTTCATCGTCAACGGCCTCCACGCCGCGATCGGCGCGGTCGATCGCGGCAAGCGCCTTGTAGCCGCCGGCAAGCTCGCCGGGCAGCCGGTGCAGGTCGATCTCGCCTTCGACAAGGAGGATCGGCTCAACCACGTGATCGTCACGTCGAAATACTGGGACGGGACGATTCCGGGCGCCAAGACGCTGGTCGATCTCTCGACGCGCATCGTCATGTTCTACGAGGAGCGCTACGGTCCCGCGATCAAGCGCAAGGAAGACGGCTGGGTGGACACGGCGCTATGGCCGCGCGCGGCCGATGGCAGCCTGCTTGCCGTCTACGTGCGCGGCACGGAAGGGTTCATGTTCAGCCCGTCCTACAAGACGGCGCTGCGCGTCGATTTCGTCGGCGGCAAGATCGCCGAGGCCAGCAAGATCGAGATGCCGCCCGAAGCGGAAAAGGAACCGCCGAAGCCCAAGCCGCTCACGAAGCAGGAGCTGCGGCGCGAGTACGAGAAGAACCCGTCCGAATTCATCCCGCCGCCGCCGAAACGGTGAGCACTTTCGATTATGGTAAAGCTTGCGATATCAAAGTCTTGTCGCGAGTTGCGCCAAGGTGTGGTATGAAGAGGCACAAACAGCGGCACCGGGGGTCGGGCAAGGACAGGCTGGGGACAGCGTGCGCCGCCCGCGTTTCGAGTATCGCAACGATTCCAGGGGAGAATACCGGCGGCCGGCGCGTTGCAGGGCAAAAAGCCCGCAAGCGCATCGGCGCGCCTCGTCGCGTTTGAACATGTCCACTTGGGGGCACGAAATGGGTTTCAAGGAGCAAGGAATGCGCGCGCTGATTGGCGTGCGCGGGGCAGTGGCCGCGGCCCTCGGTGCGGCGGCCATGGTGGTCGGAACGTCCGCGATGGCCCAGCAGCAGCAGGTCGCGAGCTACACGTTTCAGGGCCTCAAATGGGGCATGAAATCGGCCGAAGCGCAGAAGGCGCTGGCCGCCGCCGGATACAAGATCACCGGCCACGCGATGGGCAAGCGGCGGGAATTCGCGATCGATCGCCTGCATGCCGTGAACGCCGTCATCGATCGCGGCCGGCGCGTGATCGCGGTCGGCCGTTATGAAGGCTATCCGGTCACGGTCGAGATGGCGTTCGGCAAGAGCGATCAGCTCAACCACGTCTTCATCATGTCGTCGTACTGGAACCGCACGATTCCCGGCGCGCGGCTGATCATCGCCCAGGCCGAGAAGACGGTGGCCGCGCTCGAGAAGCAGTATGGCCCGGCCAAGAAGCGGATCGACGACCGCTGGCCCGACACCGCCTATTGGGGCGCGTCGAAAGACGGCAGCACGCTGTCGGTCCATGTGCGCGGCATCAACGGCTTCATGTTCAGCCCGAGCTATCAGACCGCGATGCGCATCGATTTCGCGAATTCGCGATACAACAACGGCGCGGTGGCCGGCGTGAAGATGGATCTCAATTCCACCGGCTGGAGCGACGGCCCGGCCTCGCCGGTCGGCCCGGCCTATGCGCCTGCGGCGACGACGGGCCGGCCGAGCCTCACCGTCGATCAGGCGTCGCAGCGCTGAACGCGTTCGATCCGACAAGAAAGGGCGGCCTCAGGGCCGCCCTTTTCGTTTGGGCTCATTCTCCGCACCAGTCCGTGCGGCGCCCGCCGTCGTAGGCGCGCACGAGTTTTTCGGCGAGGAGAATTCCGGCGACGTCGCGCCCGTCTTCGGTCAGCACGCGCGCCACCACGCGGCCGGCATATTTGCCGTAGCGCACGTCGGCCAGCAGCAGGCGATTGCCGGCCAGCAGAGCGGACAGACGCTCCTTCGCCCGTTCGGCCCGCGCGATTTCATCGGCGCAGCGCCCGCGCAGCTCGGGCGCATCGATGCCGGCCAGGCGTACGCGGGCTTCGACATAGTGGTCGGGCCAGATCCGCGCGAGCACTTCCACCGTGTCGCCATCGATGACGCGGACGAGATGGGCGCGCACCGGACCGGCGATGGCGCCGCGCGACTCGCCCTGGGCAAAGCGCGCCGCGATTGGCAGCGCAATCAGAGCGGCGAGTACGGCCTGGGCAATCGGGGGGCAGGGCCGGGAGCGGCGCATACGCCCAAGCGTAAGGATCAGCCAAGAACAATACAAGAACATCAATGGTCGTACGGCCGCCGAAGCCTTACAACCGCACCGCGGCCGCGGATCAGAAGTCGACGCAGCGCCCGTCTTTTTCCCAATCGCCGTAGCGGGTCGGCTCCGGGCCTTGGCGTCCGCCGACTTCTGGCGTCTTGCCCCCGCCGGTCGCGGTCGACACGCTCGTTTTGCCCGGTGCGGGAGGGACCTTTCCGTCCGGCGGTGCTGCGGGGTCGGGCTTGGACGACATAAGAGGGATATAGGTTCATCGCGGCGGCGCCGCAATTGCCCACGCACCGGCGTCCTTGACGGTCGGGGCGCCGTCTCTATCTATGCGGGGCGCGTTCCGCGCGAGAAAACGGGAGCCATGAGCTACTTCAAGACCGCGCTGCTGCTCGGCGTTCTCACCGCCATCTTCGTCGCCGTCGGCTACCTGATCGGCGGCCAGATGGGCATGCTGATCGCGTTCGGCATCGCCCTGGCGATGAACCTCTTCGCCTACTGGAACGCCGACAAGATGGTCCTGCGCATGTACAACGCGCGGGAGGTCGACCGGCGCAGCGCGCCCGAATTCTACGGCATCGTCGAAGAGCTCGCGAACCGCGCCCAGCTTCCGATGCCGCGCGTCTACGTCATCGACGAGGCGCAGCCCAACGCGTTCGCGACCGGCCGCGATCCCAACCACGCCGCCGTCGCCGCCACCACCGGCCTCCTCGACATGTGCTCGAAGGAGGAGATCGCCGGCGTGATGGCGCACGAGCTCGCGCATGTAAAAAACCGCGACATGCTGATCATGACGATCACCGCGGTCATTGCCGGCGCCATCGGCATGATCGCGCAGTTCGGCATGTTCTTCGGCAGCTCCTCGCGCGACAACAACAACAACGGCAATCCGCTCGGCGCCGTCGGCGCGATCCTGCTGATGATCCTCGCGCCGCTGATCGCGATGATCGTGCAGATGGCCGTCTCGCGCACGCGCGAATACGCGGCCGATCGCGAGGGCGCCGCCATCTGCGGCCAGCCGCTCTGGCTCGCCTCGGCGCTCGCGCGCCTCCAGAACGCCGCGCATCAGATCCCGAACCAGCACGCCGAGGCGCAGCCCGCCACCGCGCACCTCTTCATCGTCAATCCGCTCTCGGGCCGGGGCATGGACAACCTGTTCTCCACGCACCCGCGCATGGAAAACCGCATCGCGGCGCTCGAAGAAATGGCGGCCGAAATGGGCCGCGGCGGCTACACCCCCGCGGCGTCCGCCCGTCCGGCGCCGCGCGCGTCAGGCCGCGGCAGCGTGCCGAGCTCGGCCCCGCCGCGCCGCAGCCGCGGCCCGTGGAGCTGAGCGCGCTGAACGCCGCCGCC